>CAYMRG010000474.1:0-4570 GCA_964392555.1 uncultured candidatus Brocadiaceae bacterium | reverse complement strand
CAGGTCGAGCTGGCGCCGGCCGACGAGTTGCTCGAGGAGACTCTCGCGGGCGAACGAGTTCGCGCCGATCGACTGCAGAAGCGCGACGAGCGCCGCGCCGTCGCCGCGGTCGAGCGCCGCGTGCAAGCCTCCGGGCACGGCGGCGTCGCGACTCACGGTCAATGCCTCGAGGTCGTGGGACAGCAGGATGACACGCCCCTCGGCGCGCTGCAGCGTCGCGGCGATCACGGACGTCATGCCTTCCTCGGCGTCGAAGGCCGACGAGACCAGGGCCGCGGGGGCATGAAGGATAGCGAATGCGGTATCCGCAACGGCGCCGCACGGTGCGGCCCAATCGAGCCACGTCGCCCCAGCCGGCTCGACCCATCGCGCACCGCCGGCAAGGAGCGCCGCGGTGATCGCGAGCGACAGCGTCGCGCGCCCCGCGGGCGTGAACGTTCGACCCTGCAGGGCGCATGCCGCAAGCAGCTCGTCGACGGCTGCCGGGTCGCGCGGCATCGGTACGCCACAGAGCTCACGCGCGCGCGCATCGATTCTGGCCAGCGCTGCGTCGATCTCGGCGCTCGTGCGCGGCGCCTGCCCCCCGATCAGTTCGGCGCCGATCTGCGCGACGTGCCGTGGCGACAGCGGCGACGGCTCCGGGATGCCGGACCTGGGGATCGAGCACACCGCCTTGTCGCCGAGAATGCGCGCATCGACGTAGACGAGCGCGTCGCCGCGCAGGTCGACGCCGTAGAGGCCGTCGAGGGTACACAGCAAGGTGATGCTGCCGTCGCGGCTGACGCGGTGGATGCCCTTTCCGCCGCCGTCCACGACGCCGTTCACCAGCCACTCATCGTGGCTGCCGACGACCGTGTGGATCGACGTCCATGCGCCGACGTCCGCGGTCTGGCCGGTCGCGAGGTCGACGCGCACGAGCCGCTGGACCACCTGCCACTGCGCCGACCAGAGCGTCGCAAGCTCCCGGCATTGGAGCAGAGCCGTGCGCCCGTCGGCCAGCGCTGCGACCGATTGGATCTCCAGACCATCGAACTCGGCGACCACGTCCTCGCGACCGGTCGGGGTGCGCCGGATCAGCTGGTCGCCGGTCCGTTCGCCGCCGGTCATCGCCGGCATCCGGAACCCCGGACGCTTGCGCGCGAGCAGCAGGTCGCCGCCGGCGACGTCGAAGGCGGTTGCCGTGAACGGCTGCGGCGATTCCTGTCCGGAGTCGTCGATGGCGAGGACCTCGTCGGTCTGCTTCGCGGCGCCCAACCAGCGGTCCGCGAAGCGGACGCAGTCGCCGACCACCTGGCTGAACGAGATCGCCCGGGTGCCATCGCGGTCGATGATCTCGGGCGCCGCATTCCAGCCCACCACGACCACCCGCTCGTCGAACGTGTGCAGGACCGTCGGGAACAGCTTCGTCGTACCGATGCGGCTCGAGCCCGGCAGCGGCGGCGTGGTGGCAGCGTGCGTCGCGAGCTCCGACGCGAACGGCGGCAGCTCGACCGCGTCCCGCTCCACGGCGATGCGCAGCGTCCGGTAGAACAGTTCGCGATCACCGCGCGGATCCACGGGTGCACCCGTGGAGACGTAGCGGAGGTCGAGGTGGCCGCCGTCCCGCAACGGCACGGCGAGCAGGTGGAACGTCAGCATGTCGTCGTTCGCGATCTGGCGCCGGCACACGACGTCGCCGACCTTCACGTCGTCGCGCGCCACCTTGACCAGCTTCGAACGCACCGCACCGCCGACCGCGGCGACGCTGTCGTCGAGCATCTGGTCCGCCGACGTCACCTTCGACTCGAAGGCGAAGATCGCGTGCTGCTCGTCCTCGCTCAACAGGTGCACGAGCTGGCCGCCCTCGCACTCCCGCGCATGGAGCACGAACGGCCGCGAATCGAACGCGACCTCCGTGCCGCCCGCGCGAACCCGGTTGGTCACCGGCGCGAGCGAACGGCGCCAGGCGCTCTCCGCCGGCGGGAAGGCGAGGCCATCCAGGACTTCGTTGACCTTCTGGTCGAGCCAGTTCTTGTCGGACTCCTTGGACCACGCCATCAGGAACAGCGAGAGCCCGTCCACGGACAGTTGCTCGAGACGGAACGTGAGCGACATGCCGTTGAGCGTCTCGTCGCAGCGCCGAGTCGCGCGTCGGATGTCGCCGAGCCGGCGCATCTCGGTTCTCGCCTCGTGCCCGACGCTGGCGTTCTGGTCGAGTGCGCGCGCGAATTCCGCATCCGACTCGAGCAGGGACTCCGCCTCGAGCACGACCAGGTAGCACTCCTTGCTGCTCGCGAAGAGCCCGCCGCGCTCCGTGCAGCGGAACTGGTCCTTGCCGAGGTCCTTGTCGAGCTGCTTGCGCTGCCATGGCGCAGGGAGCGACAGGGTGGTGCCGTGCGTGCCGACGTCCACGCGCTGCGCGAACGCCGGCGCCGCGGCGAGCAGCAGCGCAGCGACGTTGAGGGGTCGTGCCATCGTCATTCGCGCAAGGTAGCGATCGGGGCGACGACCATCATCCACGTTCCCCGTCGCGCGGCAGATCACAGGCGCGCGACGGGTGCCGGGCGAGCGAATCGTGCTCGATACCGAACACCCGATGGCAACGTCGCGCTGCCCCCATGGGCGAACAGGAGCGGCCGGCGAAGTCGGCCTCGCGGCCGTGGCGTTCTCGACGGCGCAACGCAATGGCGCGATCCGCAGCCCGGTGCGCAACACGCGGCGCGGGTTATCGTTCTGCGCACCTCGCAGCTCCCGATGAGAACCCTCGCCATCACGGTCGTCTTCCTGTCCGCAACGCTGACCGCCCAAGCGGTGGCACCACCGTTCAATGCGAACTACCAGGTCGTGGATCTGGGGCAGATCCCCGGCATCACCCAGTACGGCGGCAATGCCTTCGTCCCCGGCAATCCCAACTTGATGGTGGTGTCACCCTACACTTCGGGGCAGGTGTTCGCAGTGACGCTGACGCGCGACCTGCTCGGCAACATCACGGGCGCGAGCGGGGCGACGTCGGTCGCGACCGTCGGCGGCACCGATGGCGGCCTCGCCTATGGCCCTGGCAACGTCCTGTTCGGCACGTGGTACGGCCCCAACCGGCTGTGGCAGGTGAAGCCCGGCAGCAACGTGTCCGACCGCGTCGACGACCTCGGCCCGCTCGGTGTCGGCGGATCGGTCGGCGGCTGCGCGTTCGTCCCGGCCGGTATGCCGGGCGCCGGCAAGCTCAAGGTCGTCTCGTACAGTTCGAACCAATGGTGCGAGGTGCCGCTGACCCCGGACGGCCTCGGCACCCAAGCGCCAGGCAATGCGACCGTCACGCTGACGCTCCAGGGTGGTCCCGAAGGCATCGTCTACACGCCTCCGGCAGCACCGCTGATCGGTGGCCAGGTTCTGGTCGCGGAGTGGGCCAACGGCAATGTCGTCGCCTACCAGGTCGACGCGAACGGCGATCCTCTCCCTGCCACCCGTCAGGTGGTGGTCGGCGGGGCGAACTACATCGGCGGCGGTGCCGTGGACCCGCTCACCGGCGACCTGGTGTTCCTGTTCGGCAGCGGCCGCATGCTCGCGCTCCGCTCCGGTTCCGTCTGTGGCAGCGTGTCGCACTACGGCGTCGCCACCCCCGGCGCCGGCCCGGTGCCCGCGCTCGGCGCGACTGGCTGCTCGCGGATCGGCCAGACGATCACCCTGCAATTCAGCGGCCCGCAGAACGGCATCGGCTTGCTCGCCTACGGTTCGTACCCGCTCACCTTCGTCTGGAACGGCCTCACCGTGCTGACGCCGATCCAGGTCACCGCTGTGGTCGTATTGGACGCCACCGGCCAGGCGACGCTGCCACTGGCCATTCCGGCCAACCCGCTGCTGGGCTACACGCACGGCTACATGCAGTACGCGGTCCTCGATGCGAGCACCGCCTCTGGATTCGCGTCGAGCGACGGGCTCGACCTGCAGTTCCGCTGATCAGCCGGTCGCGGCCGCCAAGCCGCCCCATCTCAGCGTCCAGGCGCAGCGGCATCGACGTCCGCCGCCGGATCGCCAAGCCCACCGATCAGCCGCTGCTGCGCGAGCACGAGCCCCTGGTCGGCGGCGCGACCGAGCAGCTCCCGCGCCCGCGTCCCGTTCGCGACGACGCCGCGGCCGCGCTGCAGACACAGCGCGAGGTCCTGCTGCGCCGCCGCGTGGCCCTGCGCGGCAGCGCGCTCGAGCCATTGCACACCGACGGCGTCTGCGTCGACGCCGGCCGGCGCGATCACTTCGCCACGCAGGAACATGGTGCCGATCCGGTATTGCGCCGTCGCCACGCCCTGCGCGGCGGCGAGCAGATACCAGCGCGCCGCGGCCGACGGATCGCGCTCGACACCGAAGCCCTCGTAGTGGATCGAACCGAGGATCGCCTGCGCGCGCGCATCGCCGGCCGTCGCCGCCTGCGTCAGCAGCTCGCGGCCGCGCGCGAGGTCGCGCGGCACGCCATGGCCGTAGAGGTGGAGCACGCCGAGGTTGGTCTGCGCCTGCCGGTTGCCCTGCGCGGCGGCGCGTTCGAACCACTGGCGCGCGTCGGCGAACGACTGCGCGACGCCACGTCCCCGGTAGAACAACA
>CAYMRG010000473.1:0-4570 GCA_964392555.1 uncultured candidatus Brocadiaceae bacterium | reverse complement strand
CGGCTTCGGTTGGATTCGAGCATCGGCACCCCAGGCGGGATCGGCATAACGTCTTTGGCGCTCAGCCGCGATCGCCCGCTTGGGGGCGATCGTCGGCTGCTGCGCCGTGTTGGGCCGCTATCATGCCACGCCTCCATGGCGCGAACACGCTCAAGAGTCACAACGATCGCGCTCTCGGTCTGGTTGTCGTCATGCCAGGGTCCCGCGCCCGTCCTGCCTGGGTCGAATGCGCCCCGAAGCGACGGCGCCGCCGCGCCACGACCCATGGCAGGGAACGCGCCGCTCCTCAAGGCAACCGCGCGCTCGCTGGCCGCGTTGTTCGGCATCGCTGGCGAGGTGGTGACTGGTCCGCTGCATCTAGAGCAAGTGCATGAATCGGGCGATATGCGACTACGCATCGGCGACACCTGGGTAGATGTCGGAGGCGATGGACTCGCTGTTCCGACGGCGGAGGTCGAGCGCGTGCGGCGACTCGCCGGCCAGAGTGTGACCGCTGGATTCAACGTGCGCCGGTGGTCGACGGGCGACTCTCGCATCCTGATGGGCGACGCGTCGCATCTCTGCCTGGCGGAGGAAGAGGAGATGGCTCCCTTGGTCGCGATTCGGCAGCGCCTGGAGAAGACGGAGTTGTGGTTCCCCGACGCCCTGGTAATGGAGACTGGTGCCTGGCAGCGGTTCTTGGCGGAACTGCCAACCGAGGAGGGCGCCTGGATCACCGAGCAGGTGAATCAGCTGCTTCACGCGGACCGACGAGCCCTTGCCGGTGACATCCTCAGCTGGTTCACCCGAACGCACGACGTCAGTTTCAAAGCGCTCCCGAGCCTGCGGTTCGACGAGCCGGGGCGCGTCCCCGCCTGGATGTTCGGCAGCGTAACGACACTCGCCACGGTAGTGCTTGAGGCAGCGTTGGGCCTCAAGTCTCGCACGCTCATCAGGGAGGATTGGAAGGGGTTGGACGGATGCCGACGGCTCTGGTTGCTGGTCAAACTGCTAGACGCAACCAACCCTCAATAGCGCCTGCCCATCGAGCGAAGCGTCGGCCCAACTTGAATTCGACGGATCGGCTCCAACACCTGGCAGCCCAGTCCCGTCACCCGGCCAACTCTACCTCCCTGCCCGACCAGCAGTCCACCCTCGCCCTCACCACACCACACCCTCGTCTTGACCAGACCAGCCTAATCCGGAACCCGCGGCCGACACCCCCGCCCTCGTTCACTGCCTAACTCACCGCACCCGCGCCCCCCCCCCCCCCCCACCCCACCAACCCCTCACCCCGCCCCACCCATGCGATCCAGCGGACTCTTCACCCCGCTCGGCCCCCTGTTCAACACGTGCGTGTAGATCATCGTGGTCGCCACATCGCGGTGGCCGAGCAGTTCCTGAACAGTTCGGATGTCGCACCCGTCCTCGAGCAGATGCGTGGCGAACGAATGGCGGAGAGTGTGGCAGGTCGCCCGCTTGGGGATCCTGGACACGAGCACGGCGCGGCGCATGGCGTTCTGGAGCACGGTTTCGTGCAGATGGTGGCGGCGGCGCTGGCCGGTCTCGGGATGGAGATACATGCGGGTCGCGGGAAAGACCCATTGCCAGGCCCAGTCGCGCGACGCGCTGGGCAGCTTGCTGGCGAGGCCGCCAGGTAGCTCGACGTGGCCGGCACCGGCGGCGACATCCTGTTCGTGCTGACGGCGAACACGATCGATGTGGGCCTTCAGTTCCTCGCGGCAAGCTCCGGGGAGCATGGTGAATCGATCCTTGTCACCCTTGCCGCGGCGGACGGCGATCTGGTTGCGGTCGAAATCAACGTCCTTGATGCGGAGGCAGCAACACTCGAGCAGGCGCATGCCGGTGCCGTAGAGGAGCCACGCCATGAGGCGGGGCACTCCGTCGAGCTGACGGAGCAGGGTGCGCACCTCCTCGCGCGACAGGACGACGGGCAGGCGCGGCGGAACCTCGACGCGAATCAGGTCGTCGAGCCAGGGCAGGTCGATGCCGAGGACCTCGCGATAGAGAAACAGCATGGCGGCGAGGGCCTGGTTCTGGGTGGCGGCTGCAACCTCGTGCTGGTTGGCGAGGTCGTTCAAGAACGCAGTCACCTTCTCGGGACCGAACGTCGCGGGGTCGGCCTTCGCGCAAAACAGCCAGTAGCGGCGAATCCAGCCGAGGTAGGTCTCCTCGGTGCGGCTGCTGAGCTGGCGGAGGCGGATGGCGGCGCGGACGCGGTCGCCGAGACGAATCGCGGGCGTGTTGCTCATGGTCTCCCCCTTGTGGCATGCGGGGGGAAGAACTGGCGGCGGCTCAGGCGCCGGCGCGGCGGAACGTGAGGTTCACGCGGCAGCGGCCGAGGCGAGGGTGCAGGCCGTCGCGCAACGGGAGCACGCCGTGGAACGCGAGGCGCGACGGGCCGCCCCAGACGAGCACGTCGCCATGCTCGAGGACCATGCGCTGCGCGGGATCGGTGCGGCGCAGGCCGCCGAACTCGAACACCATGGGCAAACCGAGCGACACGGAAACGATCGGCGCCGCGAAGTCGCCTTCGTTTCGATCCTGGTGGCGGGCCATGCGGGCACCGGGTTCGTAGCGATTGATGAGGCAACTGTCGGGCTGGAAGGCGGGGTAGCCGGCCTCGTGCGCCGCGGCGACGGCGAGGTCGCGGAACACCTGGGGCATGTCGGGCCAATCCTGCCCGCTGATCGGATCCGCCTCCGTGTAGCGATAGCCCGCAGCATCCGTAACCCAGCCATACCGGCCACAATGGGTCATCGCGGCCGACATGCGTCCGCCTCCGGGCGTGGTCATATGGCGAAACGGTGCGCCTTCGGCGATCTGCGCGACGGCGGCGACCAATTCCGCGGCGACGGGCAGTGCGCGGCCGTGCAAGCGCCACGCACCGGGCGCGAAGCTCTCGCGCTCGGGGCCGCGGGCAAAGGCGAACGCGTGCTGCTTCACGACCTCTTCCGTGCGCTGATGGCGGCGCGGCGCTCGCTCTCCAACAGATCCTGCTTGCGCGCGAGCCCCCAGCGATAGCCCGCCAGCTCACCATCACCGCGAACGACGCGGTGGCACGGCACGACGACGGCGAGCGGATTGTCGGCACAAGCGCGGGCCACGGCGCGAGCGCCGCGCGGCATGCCGAGGCGGCGGGCCAGCGCGGCATAGGACGTCGTCTGGCCAGCGGGAACACGACGCAAGGCCTGCCAGACGCGGCGCTGGAACACGGTACCGCGGATGTCGAGCGGCACGCTGGGATCGACGCGACCGGCGTCGATCCAGCGAACGATCCGCCGGACGTGTTCCGTGAACCGTTCCGTACCGGTCGCGGCAGCGGCGTCGCCCGCTTCGACGACGACTGCCCGCGGAAACCGACGCCGCAGGTCCTCGCGCAGCGCGGCGTCGTCCTCGCCGAGCAGGCTGGCGCATACGCCGCGCGGCGTCGCGGCGACGAGCAGGCGACCGAGTCGGCAATCGACGCAGGCGACGTCGAGGCGTTCGCCGGCGCCACCGCGGCGAGCGCGCTTCGGTGACATGCCGAGCCGATCGTCACCGCCGTAGAACCGCGAGGTCGACCCGTAACCCGCCCGTTGCAGCGCCGCGGTGACGCTGCGGCCGGCGGCGAGGTCCGTGTGCATTCGCCTGGCGCGTTCGGCGCGGTAGAAGGCGCTCGGCGTGATGCCGACGACTCCGCGGAACGTGCGCTGCAGATGGAACGCACTCAAGCCGACGCGGGCGGCGAGCGTGGCGAGCGACACCGGCGCGTCCGCGCCAGCGAGCAATCGACAGACCTCCTCGACCCACCGCGCCCGCTCGGCGCGCGGCCCGACGCCGTCGGGGTTGCAGCGCTTGCAGGCGCGGAACCCGGCGGCGCGTGCGGCGGCCGGATCGACATGGAACGTCACGTTCTCTGGCCGCGGGCGGCGCGCGGCGCACGATGGGCGGCAATAGACGCCGGTCGTGCGCACGGCGAACACGAACGCGCCGTCCGAGCCGGGATCGCGCGCGCAGACGGCGCGCCAACGGGGATCCGCAGCGGCCTCGAACGCATTGGCGGGCGCAAGCCCCGTCACTCGCTTTGCCACTCGATGTGCCATGGGCGCCACCTCTACGCCTTCGCCCCCGCGACGACACTCCGCGGCTTGCGGTCGAACTCGGCCAAGGCCGACCCGCGGCCGAACCGCCGCAGCCGCAGCGAACTGAGCAGCACCGACACGCTCGACAGCGACATCGCGGCGCTGGCGACGACCGGCGACAATTGCCAGCCGAACGGGCCGTAGAGCACGCCCGCGGCGATCGGGATGCCGACCACGTTGTAGATCGACGCCCAGACCAGGTTCTGGCGGATCGTGCGCATGGTCGCGCGCGCGAGCGACAGCGCGCGGGGCACGGCCAGCAGGCCATCGCGCAGCAACGCCACATCGGCGGCGGCAGCGGCGACGTCGGTGCCGCTGCCGATCGCCATGCCGACGGCCGCAGCGGCGAGCGCCGGTGCGTCGTTGACGCCGTCGCCGACCATCGCGACGCGGCGACCGGCGGCACGCGCTGCGGCGACGCGCTGCAGCTTGTCGTCGGGCGACAA
>CAYMRG010000472.1:0-4574 GCA_964392555.1 uncultured candidatus Brocadiaceae bacterium | reverse complement strand
GTGGTCCCGCTTGGGTGAACCGAGGGTGGTCCTGATAGCCCGGCCCGCTACAACCCGGTGCGGTTCGGCGACAGCGAACAGCGGCCGGATGGACTGACCGTGGTCGTCCGGCCCGCGCTGATGGTGCGCGTGCACGCGGTCGATGCGCAGGATCGGGCCGTGTTCGGTGTCGAGGTCCGCACCGCGTACGGCCGGGCGACGACCGACGCCAAGGGCGACGCGATGCTCGAGGTGCCTTCGTCCGCGCGCACGCAGCGGGAGATCGCCGTGTTCGCCGAGCTCGGTCTCGACGACGCGCCGCGCGTGGCCTTCGCGCCGGGCGCGCCGCCCGAACCGATCCGCCTGCAGGTGCCGCCGACCGGCCTGCTGCGTGTGATCGCCTACGGCGTGGACGAGCAGCCGCGCACCGACGTCAGCGACGTGCTCGTCACGCGGGCCTCGCTCACGACCACCGAGCGTGCCCAACGCAACCCCGAACGCGGCATCCACGGCCATGGCGAGCCGAGCGGCGCGGTCGTGCGCGTGCCGCTCGGCGGACGCTTCCGGGTCGCGCTGCAGCTGCCGGGAGTCAGCGGTCCGGTTGCCGTCGAGTGCGACGGCCCGACGCGGGCCAACGAACTGGTCATCTGCCCGGTGCGCCCGGCGCAGGGGCCGCCGCTGGTCGCCTTCACGGTGCGCGGACGCGATGGCCAGCCGATCCGCGGCGGTCGCTTCACCGGCATGGTCGGCGAGCGCAGCGTGGCGGTCGAATCCGACCCGCAGGGCCGCGTCGTCGTGGTGCTGGCCGAGGCCGCGAACGAGCGAACGCTGCATCTGCGCGCGATCGGCGCGGTAGGCGAATCGCTGGGCGCGGCCCGCATCGCCCTGCCCGCCGTGCACCCCGGCGAGAACGTGCTGCCCGACGTGGTCCTGGCCGACGAACCGCTGTGCCTCGCCGGCGACGTCGTCGACGCGACCGGCAAGCCGGTCGCCGATGCGACGGTATCCGCCAGGCTCGAACCGATCGGCCACATCACGGCGCGCACCGATGCCGCTGGGCACTTCGAACTGCGCTCGTCCGACGCGACGACCGCCCAACTCACCGTCATCGCGCTCGCGAGCGAGCCGAAGCTCGGGCGGGCCACCGCCACCTTTCCCGCGGGGACCCAGGGCGCACGCCTCACGCTGCGGGCCGACGTCGAAGTCCGCATCGTCGCCGTAGGGTTGCCGACGCCCCCTCACGATCTGCTGACGTTCTACGTCCTGGCCGACGACGGCACGCCGATGGCCGCCGATCTGCAGGGCGACACGGCGACGACCCGGCTGCCGGCCGGCGACTATGTGATCGCGCCGAGCCTCGGCCAGCCCGACGAAGCACCGGTGCGCCTGCCGCTGCACGTCGCAGCCGAAGCGGCGCCGATCATCGTGCCATTCGCCTGGCGCGAGCACTTCCTATCGCTCACCGCGACCGTGGTCACGCCGGACGGCAAGGCCGTGCCGGGCCTGCAGGTCTTCTCCCTGGCCGCCAGCAACAGCGCGATGACCGGCATCACGGCCGATGACGGCACGGTGACGCTGCTGGTGCCGCGCACCGGTGGCCACCTGTTGGTCCGGGAGACGCCCGCCTTTGGCCGGGCCGACCGGGCCGACGTGCACGGCGACGTGACGCTGACCGTGGCGCCATCGCTGCCGGTCGCGATCACGTTCGCCGGCCTGCACGACCTGCCGAAGCGCATCCAGCCCGAGCTCTACCTCGGCCAACAGGCGCTCGTGGCGATGCGCGTGCAACCCGGCAACGGCGACCTCCGCGCGACCGGGTTCGTTCCGACCGCGGGTCACTACGACGTGCTGCTGCGCTTCCGGCTGCCTTCGGCGAACGGGGATCGCGCCGGCAGCCTGGTGATCGGTTCGGTCGACGTGCCAGCCGACGGCGATCACCCCATCGTGCTGACCTGGTCGAAGCGACTCGCCGAGCAGATCGCCGACCTCGACGCGCAGGCGCGCGAGGCCGAACCCGCTCCCACCCGCCGTTGACCCCTTCGCCTCACCTCCGATCACCATCCGACCATGAACCGGATCCTCCTTGTTTGCGTCGTCGCGGCCGCCGGTGTCCTCACCGCTGCGGCCCGCGCTCAGGAGCCGAAGCCGGCGCCACGCACCCTCGCCGACCTGGTCCGCGAACTGCAGCAGGCACCGGTGGCGGCGGCGCCGGCCGAGGGCGTCGCCGTGCGGGTCGTCGACGGTGACGGCCAGCCGGTCGTCGGCGCGCTGGTGGCCGCGACGCCGCAGAGGGGGCGCGCCGACCTCGAGGACCTCAACCGTCGCATGATGGAGCTGGCCGGTGACGACCGCGACGAGGCGCACACCGCCGTGGCGAGCCTGCTGGTGCTCGAACCGCGCTACCGCACCGACGCGGCGGGCAAGGTCCTGGTGCCCGCGGAGGATGGCAGCCGGCTGCTCGCGGTCGCATTCGACGAAGCGGGCGGTGTGCGTACGGGGCGCGCGAAGGTGGTTGGTGGCAAGGCGACGCTCACGGTGTTCGCCGAGTTGGTCGTGCGCGTTCGCGCGGTGGACGACAAGGGCCGTCCGGTCGGCGGGCTCGATGTCCGCATCGCGGACGATCCGCGGCCCGCCACCGTCAGCACCGACGCGCGCGGCGAAGCGACGCTGCGCGTCTCGGCGACCGCGCAGACGACGCCGGTGTTGCGCCTGGTCGCCGAACTCGACCTGCCCGAGAACCCGTTCGTCGAGTTCCCGCGGCAGCAGCCGCCCGCAGAGCCCGTGGTGCTGCGCGTCCCCCCGACCGGCCTGCTGCGCGTGATCGCGTACGGCGACGACGAGCGGCCGCGCACCGACGTCGAGAGGGTCGGCGTTTGCCCCGTCGAGGCGCATCGCGACATCCTGTTCAGGCGGCGCGGCGTCCGCGATCCCTCGGGTAGCACCTTCCGCGTGCCGCTCGGCGCACGCTACCAAGTTTCGGTGACGGTGCGCGGCGTCACCGGCGCGTTGCCCGCCGAATGCGACGGCCCGACGCAGCCGGGCGAACTGGTGGTCTGCGACGTGCGCGCGACGCAGGGACCGCCGACGCTGGTGTTCGTCGTGCGTGGTCGCGATGGCGAACCGTGCCGCGAGCGGCAGCTGCAGTACGAGATCCGCACGCCGAACGGGATCACCAGCAGCGGTGCGACCACCGACCGCGACGGCGTGGTCCGGTTCGCCCTGCCGCCGAACCAGTTCCCGGCCGAATTGACGCTGCTCGCGGTCACCGATGGAACCGCCGGCGATGCGGCAGCCGGCGGCGTTCGGTTCACCCCCACCGGCCTGCACGCCGGCGAGAACCGGCTGGCCGACGTGCGCCTGGTCGAGGTGCCGCTCTGGCTCGCCGGCACGGTGCTCGATGCGCAGGGGCAACCGGTGGCCAACGCGCGGGTCAGTTGCCGCTCGACGGCGGCGAACCCCGGCGACCGCCAGACCCCCGAGGCCGATGCGGTCACCGCCGCGGACGGAACGTTCGCGGTGCGCGGCTTCGACGAGCCGCAGGAGCTGCTGGCGGAGGTCCGGGCGTCGCAGGCAAACCTCGGCCGAGTCAGCCAGACGTTCGCCTTCGGCAGCGAGGCGAAGATCACGCTGCCGACCGCGGTCGCAGTGCGCTTCGTCGCCGCCGAACTGCCCGAGACGAATCGCCGGCTGGCGCGCCTCTACGTCACGCAAGGCAAAGAGGCGCCGATCCAGCTCGACCTGAAGGGGCCGAGCACTTCGCGCTGGTTGACGCCGGGCGACTATGTGTTCGAGCTGACGCTGAGCGAAGCGCGCGACGCCGTCGCCCGCGTGCCGTTCCAGGTCGCGGCGGACGCCGCGGAGTGCCAGGTGACGGTGCCGTGGGCCGAGCACTTCGCGCTGGTCACGGCGACGGTCGTGGACACCGCGGGCCAACCGGTGCGCGGGGCGATGGTGATGAACCGCACGGGGCGCGGCTGGTCCGGCAGCGGCGAGACCGACGCCGATGGCAAGACCGCCGTGCTGGTGCCCAAGGCGGGCGGCGCGCTGCGCGCGATGCGCATGGGCAGCCACCTGCCCGCCGAGGCAACCGGCGTGTGCGGTGACGTCACGCTGACGCTGACACCGATGCTGCCGATCGGGATCCGCGTCACCGGTCTCGCAAGCACTCCCGAGCTCGATTCCATGAGCTTCTTCCTGCGCGGCGCCGCCGGCAAGGTGCCGCCGGCCCACCTCGACTGCAAACGCGGCAACCCGATGCAGTTGACCGGCAGCGTCGCCGAACCCGGCGACTACGCGCTGATCCTGCAGTACGGCATCGCCGAGCCGGGCCGCGGCGCCCACCGCATCCGCCAGCAGTCGCTCGGCACGGTGACCATCCCCGCCGACGGCGACCGCACGGCGATCGAGTTCGCGTGGACGAAGGAACTCGCCGCCCTGATCACCGACCTCGAACAGCAAACGCGCGAGGCGAACGGCAAAGCCCCCGGCAAGTGACGCCGACACCCCCGCCCAGCCAGCCCGCATCGCTCGCCAACCGCCTCACCCGAGCGCGCCGATTTCGTCGTCCGGCAAGGAGGGCGACCCGAAGCCGCGCG
>CAYMRG010000471.1:0-4584 GCA_964392555.1 uncultured candidatus Brocadiaceae bacterium | reverse complement strand
TCGCCGGCGGCGAGCGGTCTGGTCGCCGCGGCCGCCGGAGTCGGTGCCGCGCGCCTCGACCTGCGCCTGCCGGGCAGCGGCTTCGAAGCCGCGCTGTTCCAGGGCGGCAGCCAGTCGACGCTGTATGCCGGCACGCCGATCCAGACCGTCGCCGCATCGCCCGTGCTCGTCACCGGTCTCACCGACGGTGTCGACACGTTCTTCGGCCTCGCGATCCGGCGCACGGGTCAGGGCGAATGGACGCCGGTCGGCAGCCCGTTGCGCACGCGACCGGGTGCGCCGATCTACGTCGATGCGGCCGCGAACGCCGCTGGTGCCGACGGCACGACGCCCGCGACGGCCTTCCCGAGCCTGCTCGACGCACTGCTGCTGGCCGGTTCGCAGAACGGCCGCAACGTCTGGGTGCGCGACGGCGACTACGGCGCGGGTCCCTACCCGCTCGGCAGCAACGTCCACCTGGCCGGCGGCTTCGGCGCGGCGTTCGATCTCGCGACGCGGAACGTCGGGGGCGGCGCCACGCGCCTGATCGGCTCGACCAGCCAGGAGATCGTCTCGGTGCAGAGCGGCGGCGGCGATGGCACCGTCGACGGCTTCGTCGTCGACGGCGGCGGCACCGTGCTGAAGGGCGTCGACGTCGCCGACAGCGACGTCGAGCTGCGTTCGCTGCTGGTGCGCAACTGTGCCGATCGCGGCGTCAAGACGCTGACGACGTTGCCGACGCCGAACCGCCACATCCGGATCGTCGGCTGCACGATCACCGGCAACGCCAGCGACGGCCTGTCGGTCGCCGGTGCCCAGGACGTCGTGCTCGACCTCAGCAACTTCGACGCGAACGGCCAGGAGGGCGTCGACGTCGACAACCTCGACGCACCCGACGGTGGCACGGTGTCACTGCGCGCCACCGCCTGCCGGTTCTTCGGCAATTCGTTCGAAGGCCTCGACATCGACCTCGCCGCCGGCCCCGGCCTGCCGCCGACGGCCGCCGGCGCGTTCGTCGTCGACGTCGCCAACTGCAGCTTCGAGGTCAACGGCCTCGACGGTCTCTTGGTCGACCAGGAGCACGAGTTCTTCCCGGGCTTCGCGGCGACGATCGCGGTGCGCGGCTGCATCGCGCGCGGCAACCGCCTCGCCGGCGTCCACGTCGATGCCGACGCCAACGGCACCTGCCGGCTCGAAGGGCTGCGCTGCACGGCCAACGCCGGCGACGGCGTGCTCGTCACCAGCGAGACCAACGCCGGCGAGGTCGTGCTGGCGACGTCCTGGCTGGCCGGCAACCTCGGCAGCGGCGCTCGGCTCGCGAGCGGCAACAAGACGCTGCTCGCCTCACACTGTGGTTTCGCCGGCAACCAGAACGGTGGCCTGCGCAGCGACAGCGTCGCCTGCGCCGCCACCGACTCGGTGTTCTGGCGCCAGGCGTCGCCGCTCACCAACGCGATCGGCGGTGGCAACGTGACGGCCGACGGCGCGACCCAGGTCTTCTACAACGCGCCGAACGCGTTCACGACCGTCGCCGCGAACGCCCAGGGCACCCTGACGGTCGCCGACGCGAGCGGCTTCGCGGTCGGCGCCAGCGCGCGCGCCGCCGATGCGACGACGCGCCTCGTCGTCACGCAGTCGGGCGGCACGACCATCGTGCTCGACCAGGCGCCCGCCGCGTTCGTCGCCCCGGGCATGCTGCACGGCTACCCGACCAGCGACGTCGTCGACGACCTGCGGCTGCCGCCCGGATCGGCGGCGCTCGCCCAGGGCATCGCCGCACCCGGCGAGACACCGCTCGACGCCGGTCCGCACGGCGCACCGATCGGCGGCGAGCCCGGCAGCGTCGATCCGCTGGCCGGTGCGGCGCTGCACCTGCTGGGCGCGACCCCGCCGCTCGCCACCGGCGTCACCGCGCAGGAGGCGCTGGTCCTGACCTTCGATCGCGCCATCGATCCGGCCACCGTCACCGCCGACCGCGTGGTCGTACTCACCGGTGGGCTGACCGTGCCCGTCAACCTGAGCGTCAACGGCGCCACGTTGACGCTGGCGCCGACCGGCACCGGCTGGTCCGGCTCGCCGACCCTGCAGCTCCGCCCAGGCATCGCAGCGGCCGACGGCAGTCCGCTCGCCGCGCCGCTGCTCACCCCCATCCGCATCCGCTGAATCCTTGTCAAAGCCATGACGACAACCATCACTCGACTCCTCCTCCCTCTCGCGCTGACGACGTTCGCCGCCGCGCAGTCCCTGACCGGCCGCATCGTCGACCCGACCGGCGTGCCGATCGCCGGCATCACCGTCGATCCCGGCAGCGGCGGCGCGACGCCCGGCGTCAGCGACGCGTTCGGCAACTTCACGATCACCGGCCTCAACAACAACCACACCTACGATTTCGAGTACCTGCCGCCGTTCGCCGCGCCCTGGGCGGCGCGGATCGTCACGACGACGATCGTCGGCGCGACGGCGATCGGCGACGTCACGCTGCAGCCCGGCTTCGCCCTGTCCGGCGTCGCCCACACCCAGAGCGGCCTCGGCGTGCTCGGCTGCAACCTCAACGTCTACGCGCAGGACGGCACCAAGCTGTTCACGCCGCACGACGGGACCGACGCACTCGGCAACTTCTCGGTGACGATCCCCGCCGGCACGTGGGACGTGCGGGTCGTGCCGCCGGTCGGCGCCCTGATGGTCGCGACGACCATCGAGGACGTCGCGGTCGCGGCCGCCACGAACCTCGGCGTGGTCACGCTTCGCACCGGCTACACGGTCACCGGCACGGTCGTCGATTCGGTCTCCCTCGTGCCGGTCGGCCAGACCCGGATCCGCGCGTTCGACGCGCTGACCGGCGAACGCATCCTGCTGCCGGTCGACACGGTCAACACGTTCGGCCAGTTCACGATCCTGCTGCCGTACGGCCTGCTCGATCTGTGGTTCGAACCGCCGCTCGGCAACACGCACGTCGCCCGCATGATGCTCGGCGTGGCAGTGCCCGGTCCGACCGCGCTCGGCAACGTCCGTCTGCAGAACGGCGCGCTGCTGAGCGGCACGGTCACCGCGAACGGCAGCCCCGTCGCGGGCGCCGACATCGACGTCCTGCTCGCCGACGGCAGCAAGGTGTTCACGCCGAACGACACGACCACCGCGGCGGGCGCGTTCTCGGTCGCGGTGCCACTCGGCGCGGGCCATCGCGTCCGTGTCGAGCCGACCACGACAGGACTCGTCGGCGCACTCAGCGGCCCCGTGCAGGTTGCCGGCGCGACCAACGTCGGCACGATCACGCTGGCTGCGGGGATCGCGGTCAGCGGGACGGTGACGAGCCCATCGGGCCCTGAAGTCGACGCGGCGCTGCACTTCGTCGATCCGGCGAGCAACACCGAGTTGGTGACGAGCTTCGACCACACCGACGGTCAGGGCCACTACACGACGTGGGTGCCCGCGGGCACCTGGCAGGTCTCGGTGACCACGGCCGAAGGCAGCTTCGCCCAGGGCACGAACCCGCAGTCGCTCACCGTCAGTGCGCCGACCACGTTCAACGCCGCGCTGCCGGCCAAGCTGGCGCGCACGGCCGTGACCAGTTTCGGCACGCCGACGCTGCCGCAGGGTGCGCTGCTGCCGATCAACGTTCTGCTGCACAGCATGGTGCCCGGCCTGCAGACGATCCTCGTCGATCTGTCGGTCGAGATGCCGGGCCAGCCGCCGGTGGTCCTGCTGCCCGGCCTGCCGCTGACCCTGCCCCAGATCCCGTTCCAGATCGACTTCCTGTGGGTCCCCTACCCGCTGGTCCCGGCACCGCTGCTCGGCAAGGAGATCGACATGGTGATCACCCTCCGCGACGCGACGGGCAACGTCGTCCTCGACCGCGCCAAGACGCCGTTCGTGGTCGAGTGACGCGCCGTCCCATGGGGTGATCGACACGCGGGCCGAGGCGCCCTTGGCACGGCGGTCACCGCTGGTGTGTGGATCTGGCGCGCGCTGCCGCTCCAGGGCCCGTGCCTCCCCTCGCGATCGCCGCCCGCCGCCCCCGGCCCAGGCCGGCCGCCTTGACAGCGGCCTGGGCCCCGCCTCGAATCCGCCGCATGGGTGACGTCACCGATGCGACACCCGTCCTGCTCGAGCGCCTCCATCGCGGCGACGAGTCGGCCATGGCGGCCTTGCTGGAGCTGCACCTGCCGTGGCTGAGGAGCCACGTCGAGCGCCGCCTCGGCGACTTCCTGCGCCGACACGGCGACGCGGACGACTACCTGCAGGACGCCATGGCGGACTTCCTGCGCGACGCGCCCCAATTCCAGGTGCGCGACGGTGCGCAGTTCCGTTCGCTGCTGGCCCGCGTCGTCGAGAACACGCTGCGCGACCGCAACGACTGGTTCCGCGCCAAGCGCCGCGACCTCGCGCGCAATGCAGCGCTGCCGAGCGAGAGTGTGCTGGCGCTCGACCCCGCGCTGCACCGCGGCACGACGCCGAGCCGGGCGGCCGACCGCTCGGAGACGCGCGAATGGGTCCGGCTCGCGCTCGAGCTGATGGGCGCCGAGGACCGCAAGATCATCCTCGCACGTGAGTACGAGGACCGTTCGTTCGTCGACATCGGCAACGACCTCGGCATGACCGCCAACG
>CAYMRG010000470.1:0-4602 GCA_964392555.1 uncultured candidatus Brocadiaceae bacterium | reverse complement strand
ATCTCGTCGAGGAACAGCGTGCCGCCGGCTGCGCGGTCGACGTGGCCGATCCGCGCTTCCTGGGCGCCGGTGAACGCGCCCTTCTCGGGGCCGAACAGCTCCGCCTCGAGCAGCGACTCGGGCAGGCTCGCGCACGTCAATGTGACGAACGGACCGGCGTGGCGCGGGCCGTGCCGGTGGATGACCTTCGCCGTCAGCGACTTGCCGATCCCGGTCGGGCCGGTGATCAGCACCGGCGCATCGACGGCGCAGGCGTGCGCGATCGCCGCGAACGCCGGCTGCATCGCCGCCGACGAGCCGATCAGCAACGGCGCGCTGCCCTCGGCGGGGCGCGCGGTCGCCGGCACCGCCGCGGGTTCGCCGCCGTGCAGCAGCGCGCGCAGCGTGCGCTCGAATTCGGGCAGGTCGAGCGGTTTGACCAGGTAGGCCGCGGCGCCACCCTTGCGCGCTGCGACGGCGTTCTGCAGGTTGCCGTGCGCGGTGATCACGACCACCGGCAGATCCGGATCGCGCTGCTTGATGCGCGCCAGCGCTTCGAGCCCGCTGAGGTCCGGCAGGCCGATGTCGAGCACGACCACGTCGGGCCGTTGCGCGGCGATCTGCTGCAGGCCGAGCGTCGCCGAGGCGACGGCGTGGGCCTCGTGGCCGAGCCGGCGGACGACGATCGCGATCGCCGACGCCAGCGCGGCTTCGTCCTCGACGATCAGCACGCGGCTCATCGCGCGACCTCCACGGCGGCGCCGCGCCCGACCGGCCCGCCGACCGGCAGCCGCACGGTGACGACGGCGCCACCCTCGGCGCGGTTCGCCGCGTCGAGCCGCCCGCCGTGCGCCCGCACGATCTCGCCGGCGACGCTGAGGCCGATGCCCATGCCGCCTTCCTTCTCGCTGAAGAAGAACTCGCCGAAGTGCTGCAGCGCCTTCGCCGAGAACCCCGGCCCACTGTCGGCGAACGCGATCGCCAGGTCGTCGCCGTCGCGCGCCGCGCGGATCGCCAGCCGCCCGCCGCTCGGCATCGCCTGGACGGCGTTGACGATCAGGTTGCGGAACACGTGCACGAGGCGGCGGCCGTCGGCGGCGAGGCGCAGCCCGGTGGGCGCGTCGAGTGCGATCGCGACGGCGGCGTGGTCGGCCTGGCTCTGCTGCATCGCGACCACGCTAGCAAGCAGCGGGCCGAGCTCGACCGGCGCCACCGCCGGCGGTTCGGGCCGGGTCAGGTAGAGCCACTGGCTCAGCATGCCGTCGATGCGCTCGGTCTCGGCTTCGATCGTGCCGGCCGACGGATGACCGGTGTCGGCGCGCCAGAGTTGCGCATGGATGCGGATCGCGGCGACCGGATTCTGCAGCTCGTGCGCCAGCGACGCGGTCATGCGGCCGAGCACCGCCAGCTTCTCGGCGCGCTGCCGCCCTTCCTGCTCCTCGTGCAGCGCCGCGCGCGTGCGCACGAACGCCCTCGCCAGATCGCCGATCTCGTCGCCGCGCGACGTCTCCGGCAGATCGAGCGGCCCGGGCCCTTCGATCCGCGGCACCTGCCGGGCGAGGTTCTGCAGCGGCCGCACGAGCCCGCGCACGACCAGCCAGGCGGCCAGCAGCGCCAGCGCCGCGCACGCGAACAGCACCTCGAGCAGCGGCGCGCCGAGCAGCGTCGGCCGCGCCGGCCGCACGAACACCAGCGCGCCCTTGGTCGGCATCGCGACCGCGACGAACTCGTGCCCCGCGCGCCGCACCGGCCGCCCGTCGGCGGCGACCACGTCGAGCAGCAGCGTGGCGAATTCCCGCGGCAACGGCGGCACGAACCCCTGCGCCGCACGGAAGTGCACCGCGAAGCCGAGCACGCGGCCGAGATCCTCGGCGAGCCGCGCGGTCGGCGGCAGGCTGTTGGCCTCGACGAACGCCGCGGTCTCGGCGGCGCGGGCGGCGAAATCGCGCTGGTCGGCGGCATCGACCGACCGGCTCGCCACGAGGGCGAGCGTCGACAGCGCGAACAGCACGAGCAGGACGAACGGCGTGCCGACGCGCCACAGCAATCGTCGGGACGCCATGCGCAGGCCAATGAGTGTCGCCGCTCCCGGCCGAGATGCAACGCCGCCACGCGGGCGCGAACCGCCCACGGCCGGCCGGCAGCGGCCACGAAACGCCCATCCCATGGCCGCGGCCCGGCGCTACGATCGCGGCCCATGCGTTCCCTGCTGCGCCCGTTCGTCGCCCTGCTGCTGGCCATCCTGCCGACCGCTTGCGGCAACCTCAACTTCTACTCCGACGAGGAGCTCGAGCCCCTCAGCCTGCAGGCCTACCAGGAGGCGCAGCAGACCAACCCGCCGATCACCTCCGGCAAGGACTACGAGATGGTCCAGCGCGTCGCGCGCAAGATCGCCGCCGCCTGCGAGGAGAACTTCGCCTGGGAGGCGAAGCTGCTGAAGGCCGACGACACGCCGAACGCGTTCTGCCTGCCGAACGGCCGCATCGCCGTCTACTCGGGCTTGCTGCCGATCACCCAGAACGAGGATGCGCTGGCGGTCGTGCTCGGCCACGAGGTCGCGCACGCCGTGCTGCGCCACGGCGGCAAGCGCATGACGCAGGGTATGCTGACGCAGGCCGGTCTCACCGCGGTCGACGCCGGCCTCGGCATCGCCAGCATGAGCCAGGAAGCGCGCGGCAACGTGCTGGCCGTGCTCGGCCTCGGCGCGAACGTCGGTGTGCTGCTGCCCTACAGCCGCGACCACGAGAGCGAGGCCGACGTCGAGGGCCTGCGCTACGCGATCCGCGCCGGCTACGACCCCAACGAGGCGCCGAAGCTCTGGGAGCGCATGGCCAAGCTCAGCGGCGGCAACGCCGGACCGGAGTGGCTCAGCACCCACCCCGCCAGCGAGGCCCGCGCGCAGACGCTGCGCGAGATGATCCCGAAGCTCGTCGAGCAGGAGAAGAACTGGCACCCCAAGCCGACCCAGCCGGCTCCGACGCCGGCACCCGGCAGCACGCCGACCAAGAAGGTCGAGCCGGGCGCGGTCAATCGCTGAGAGGCCGAGAGAAAATCATGGTACGGCTCGCAGCGCGTCCTGCGGCCCGCAACCAAAGGTTGCGCGGCGCTGCGCGCCGCCAGAAGGGGCCGCAGGCGCGCTGCCGTCTCCAGGGGCGACTACTACTCCCGCTCGCCGAAGGCGAATCCGCTCGCCACGCGAGGAAACGCGGGAGTAGTAGTCAGGATGCCAACTGGCGGCCGCGGCGCCTATTCGACCTTCCACGCCGACTTGTAACCGACGCCGACATTGAGGATCCGCTGCAGCAATTGCGCGTAGTCGAATCCAGCAGCGGCGGCCGCGGCGGGGAAGTCCTCGTCGGCGGTCAGGTCGGGATTGACGTTGGCCTCGATCACGTAGACCCGACCGGCCTCGTCCATACGCAGGTCGACGCGCGCGTAACCGGACAGATGCAGCGCCTGGTAGGTGCGGCGCGCGACGTTCTGGATCGCCTTCTCCTGCTCCGGCGTGAGGTCGCGGGCGCGACCGGTCTGCAGGCCGATGCGCTTGGCGTACTCGGGATCCCATTTGACGCGCGCCGTCGCGATCGCCTCGTTGCGCTCCGGCAGGTTGTCGAACCACAGCTCCCAGACCGGGAACACGTCGAGCCGTTCGTTGCCGACGATGCTGACGGTCAGCTCGCGCCCCGGGATGAACTGCTCGGCGACCGCGTCCTCCTGCAATGTCCGGTGGACGAATTCGACGCGTTCGGTCAACTCCGCGTCGCTGTGGACGATCGACGCCTGCGCGATGCCGGCGCTGCCGTGCCGCGTCGAACTCTTGACGATGACCGGATACTGCATGCGGCGCGGCAGCTTCGCCTTGCGCGTGCCCATCGGGAACACCGCGAACGCCGGGCACGGGATGCGGTGCCAGGCGAGGATCTGCTTCGACAGCGCCTTGTCGCCGGCGAGCACGATGCCGCGCGGGTTGCAGCCGGTGTACGGCTGTTTCAGCAGCTCGAGGTAGCTGACGACGTGCGCCTCGTAGGCGATCACGCCGTGGAAGTCGGTCAGGATGTTGAAGACGACGTGCGGCCGGAACTGCTCGATCCGGTCGCGGATCGGCTTCAGCTCGTCGCCGACGCCGAGCACCTCGACCTCGTGGCCGAGCGCGCGCAGCGTCGTCTGCACGTCGAGCTCCATCTGGTACTCCCACGTCTCCTTCGCGGGCAGATGCTCGGCGCCGGGCGGCGGCACGAGCACCTCGTGGACCATGACGAGCACGCGGAGCTTCTTGAACGAGCTCCCCTTCGACCGCCCCTTGCTGCTGGTGCGGCGGCGGCCGGTCACCGCTTGTCGACCGACGTGTAGGTGCGCGGCAGAGAACCCATGTAGACCTGGCGTGGCCGTGTGATGCGCGCCTCGCTGTCGCTCTGGTACTCGAGCCACTGCGCGATCCAGCCCGGCATGCGGCCGATCGCGAAGAACACCGTGAACATGTCGACCGGGATGCCGAGCGCCTTGTAGATGATGCCCGAGTAGAAGTCGACGTTGGGGTAGAGCTTGCGATCGACGAAGTACTGATCGTGCAGCGCGATCTGCTCGAGCTCGAGCGCGATGTCGAGCAGCGGATCCTTCTTGCCG
>CAYMRG010000469.1:0-4614 GCA_964392555.1 uncultured candidatus Brocadiaceae bacterium | reverse complement strand
CGTCGACCGACGCGGCGAAGCCGAGCAGGAAGCGCGCGGCGGTGCCGGCGCCGGCGAGGTCGAGCGGCTGGCCCGGCGCCCGCAGGCGGCCCGGTGCGCGCGTCACGACGAACCCGTCGGCCGTCGCGACGGTGATACCGTCGAACGCCGCGAGCGCGCGCGCCAGCGCCGCGGTGTCGTCGCAGTGCAGGCCGTTGGCGATCGTCGTCCGACCCGGGCGCATTGCCGCGAGCAGCAGCGCGCGCTGGGTTGCACTCTTCGAGCCGGGGAGCCGCGGATGGAACGGCGCCGGGTTGCGGCGCGCCAGCGGTGCGAGGGCGGTCACTGCGCGTTCGGTGCCTTCTCGGTCCCGAGCTTGCCGCTCGTCTGGTCGGCCGGGGCGTCCTTCTTCTGCAGCGCGACGCCGGACGCGACGAAGGTCAGGAGCTTGCGACCCTCGGTGATCTTCTGGGCTTCGTCGTGCTTGCCGGCGTCCTCGAGATAGTGGCGGGTCTGCTCGACGGTCTCCTGGACCATCTTCATCGAGCCTTCGACGATCGCGGTGCGGCCGGCGGCGTCCTTCGGCATGAAGAAGCCGTAGTCCTTGAACTTGACCATGACCGGCGCGCTGGCCGCGCCGAGGTGCATCCAGCAGCCCTTGACCTGGCAGACGGCGGTGACCGGGCCTTCGATGCGGACCGGCTTGTCGAGGAACTGCGACGGGTCCTTGAGCACGTCGGCCAGCGGCACGGCCTTGGTGCCGGCGGCGATGCCGTCGCCGAAGTGGTCGTAGACCTTCTCGTCGAGGCGCGCCTTCTGCAGCGCGACGCCGGACGCGACGAAGGTCAGGAGCTTGCGACCTTCGGTGATCTTCTGGGCCTCGTCGTGCTTGCCGGCGTCCTCGAGGTAGTGACGGGTCTGCTCGACGGTCTCCTGGACCATCTTCATCGAGCCTTCGACGATCGCGGTGCGGCCGGCGGCGTCCTTCGGCATGAAGAAGCCGTAGTCCTTGAACTTGACCATGACCGGCGCGCTGGCCGCGCCGAGGTGCATCCAGCAGCCCTTGACCTGGCAGACGGCGGTGACCGGGCCTTCGATGCGGACCGGCTTGTCGAGGAACTGCGACGGGTCCTTGAGCACGTCGGCCAGCGGCACGGCCTTGGTGCCGGCGGCGATGCCGTCGCCGAAGTGGTCGTAGCGCGCTGGATCGAGCTTCGCCGGCGCCGCAGCATCCTGCGGCGCGGCCGCGGGGGCGTCGGCCTTGGGCGGCATCGGCACCGGGACCTGCTGGGTCGGCTTCTGGGCGGTGGCGGACGGCAGGAGACACGCGGCCAGGGTCGCCGCGGAGAACGTGGTCAGGAGGAGTTTGCGCACGATGGATCGCCTATGGGTGCGAACGAGGCGAACAGGGTACCCGCTGGGGTCGCCGCTGGCCACCCAGTCGCGCGGCACACCGGGAGCCGATCTGGCATGCGAACTTCGTGGTAGCGCCCGTGGTCGTCGTGCGTATGGCGGCGCTCGGCCGAGTTGTGGATCTTTATGTCCATTAAGAGACCGAGGTGCCACTCATGATCCTTCGCGCTTCCTGCCTGCTGCTCGCCCTGGCCGCGCTGACCGCGTGCTCCCAGGGCACGTCCGACACGACCGTCACCACCCCGAAGCCCGCGGCCAATGCGCCCAAGGCCGAATCTCCGCTCCCGCCGCTCGATCCGACGAACATCGTCAGCATCGCGGCCGGTTCCAAGGACCACACGACGCTGGTTGCCGCGGCGAAGGCGGCCGACTACGTCCGTTCGCTCGCCAACCCGGGGCCGTTGACGGTGTTCGCGCCGACCAACGCCGCCTTCGACAAGCTGCCGAAGGGCACGGTCGAGGAGCTGGTCAAGCCCGAGAAGAAGGCGGACCTCCAGGAGATCCTGAAGTACCACGTGACGACCACGGCCTACGACATCGGCCAGTTCAAGGACGGCATGGTGCTCGCGATGGCCAACGGCAAGAAGGTGACCTTCCACGTCAAGGGCGACAAGGTCATGGTCAACGACGCGACGATCGTCGGCTCGGTGCACGGCTCGAACGGCTGGGTGCACATCGTCGACAGCGTGTTGTTGCCGCCGGCGAAGTAGGCGAGGCGATCGCCGAACCTATTTGGCGAGCAGCGCCTCGTAGTCCGGTCGCCCGCGCAGCGATGCGAAGCTGTCGCTGCCGGTGGCGTCGGCCGGGACCTCGTCGTGTTCGAGCGACTGGCGCAGGCAGGTGACGGCACGCACGGCGAGCGCCTCCTTGGCGGCCGCGTCCTGCGCCTTCGCGCGGCAGGCGGTGAACAGCACCGCGGCCATGTAGAAGGCACCGCCGTCGTCACCGACGCGCTGCAGCATCGACTCGATGGTCGCGGCGGCGCCCGTGGCGTCGCCGGCCTCGATCTGCAGCACGGCGCGCTGGTCGGCGAGGTTGCGGACGCGGCCGCCGGCGAGCTTCGGCAGCGTGGTGGCGATCTGCTCGGCCTCGGCGATCACGGCCGACTGTTCGTCGTGCTCGCCGAGTTCGCGCAGCATGTCGCCGAAGGCCAGGCGCAGGTCGAAGTCGCGCAAGCGTGAGCCGGGATGCGAGGTGCCCTCGACCTGGGGCGGCCGGGCCAGCGCCTCGGCGAGCGTGCCGCGCGCGGCGATCGCCTTGCGCATCTCGACGGCGGCGCGCTGCAGCAGTTCGTCGTGCCGGTCGTCGGGCACGTGCTGGATCATGTCGTGCAGGATCAGGCAGCCTTGCTCGTGGGCCTCCTGCCCGAAATCCGCCCGCTCGCACATCGCGATCATGGTCGCGATCGCCCCGTCGAGATCGCCACTCCGCTGCTGCGCCATCACGGTCACGGCGGCGAGTTCCGCAACCAGTTCGCGCAGGGTGCTGGACGTGGCGTCGAGCCGCAGCCCCGCCTCGACCTGCTCGAGGCCCGCCTTGCCGCTGGCCGCGGCGGCGGCGAAATCACCCAGCTGGAATTGGACCTTGAGCGCGTTCTCGCTGGCGGACGCCAGCAGGTAGCGCAATTCCGGATCGTCCGGATGCTTCGGCAGCGTTGCGGTCAGCGCGTCGCGCACGGCGAGGTGTTCCTGCAGCGCTTCGTTCAGCTCGCCCTTGTGCATGTGCAGGTTGCCGAGCCCGGAGCGGGTCCCCGAATAGACGATCAGCGACTCGATGTCGTCGCCGTGGGTCGCGACCAGCTCGTCGGCGATCGCGCTGGCCTTCGTCAGTGTCGCCAAGGCCGCTCGTTCGTCGCCGCCTTGTTTCTGCCAGAGATCGAGTTCGGCGCTGCTCAACTGCATCAGCGTGCGGACCAGCCGCGCGCGCAGGCGATGGTCCTGGGGGTGGTCGGCGGCCAGTCGTTCACGGATCGCCACCGCCTTCTTCGCCGACTCCGCAGCGAGCCCCGGCTCGGCGCCGTCGAGCTGCATCTGCGCGAGCGTGTGCCAGCCGGCCGCCTCGCCGTCGGCGAACGTGACGGCCTCGGGGAAGTCGCGGGTGAGCGCGTGGAAGAGCTCGATCACCCGCTGCTGCGCCGCGATCGCCTCGGGGCGGCGGCCGAGGCGACGCAGCACCGTCGCGGTGTGCCTGGCGATCTGCGCGAGCATCTCGCGCTGGCGGGGCGGGGCGGTCGCGAGGTTGCCGCCCAGTTCCGACGAGGTCTCGGTCAACAGGCGCGCGGCCTCCTCGGTGCGGTTGACCTTGGTCAGCGCCTCGGCATAGCGCAGGACCGTCGTCGTGCGCAGCTCGACGTCGCTTGCGCGTGGTTTCGTGATCTTGGCGAAGGCCGCCAGCGCCCGTTCGAACTCGGCGATCTGCTGGCTCGGTGCGCCTTCGCCGAACCAGGCGAAGTTGGCCAGCAGCGTCGCCTCCAGCTCTTCGCCGTCGACGATCGTGCCGTCGGCGTCGCGGCGCGCGGTGGCCAGCGCGGCCAGCGCGTCGCGCAGGAGCTGCCGAGCCTCGTCCGTCCTGCCGCTCGACTGCAGGGCCCCGGCGTAGTCGTTGCGCGCCTCGACGGCGAGCGCATGCAGCCGGAGGTCATGCGGTGCCTCGCGCAGCAGCCTGTCGACGTCGGCGACGGCACCGGCGAGCGTGGCGGTCGCATCCTTGGATGCGCCGAGCCGGCGTTGCAGGCGGCCCACCTGGTGTTCGGCGGCGGCGATGTCGATGCGCAGCTCGAGATCCTGCGCCTGCCGGGCGCGCAGCCCGTCGTAGAACGTCATCGCGTCGGCCAGCAGGCGGCGTCGCACGTTCTCCGCCTGCGGCACGTCGGCGAGGTCCTTGTCGGCGACGTCGACCAGGTTGCCGACCGCCGTGCGCGCCATGTCGTAGAACGCCCGCATGTCGCCGCGCGCCGCGGCTTCCTGCGCGCGTGCCTGCTCGGCCTGCCATGTCGCGCGCAGGCTGACGACGAGCCCGGTGATCAGCGCGACCAGCACCGCGGCCGCGGCGGTGACGGCGACGCGGTGGCGCTGCACGAACTTGCGCAGCCGGTAGGTATGGCCGGGGGGCGCCGCGAGCACCGGTTCGTGCTCGAGCCAGCGCTCGAGATCCTCGGCGAGCGCCAGCGCCGACGGGTAGCGCTCGTCGCGCTGCTTGGCCAGCGCGCGCAGCGTGATCCAG
>CAYMRG010000468.1:1800-4621 GCA_964392555.1 uncultured candidatus Brocadiaceae bacterium | reverse complement strand
AGAGAAGAGAAGAAGAGAGAGGAGAGGCGGATTGCTCAGCGCTTCGCGCCGCGGCGCCCGCCCGCGTGGTCGTCGTCGACCCAATCGATGGCGACCTTCCGCGGATTGCGCAGGCTGCTGGCGAATGCGCTGCATTGGAGGATCAGCAGTGCGGCGTTGCCGGCGAGGCCGAAAGCCAGCGCGGTCGTCGACATCGACAGCAGCATCTGCAGGCCGCCGAACAGGCCGGCGACGAAGGTTAGAAGGAAGGCGCGCGCCATGTTGCCCTGCACCGGCGCGAACTGTTGCGTGAACGGCAGCTTGTTCTCCTGTGTCCGCACGCCGAACAGCGTGAGGTTGGCAGCGCCGCACAGCGCGAAGGCCGGATCGAGCGGGTGGTCGCGCACGAGCCATGCGACGAGGACCGTCGTCGCCAGCAGGGCGGGCAAGACGAAGCGCACCGCCAGCGCGAGCACGGCGCCGGCGGTGAACCGGCCCGGCGCGCGCAGCGGGTTGGCGCGGAACAGCCAGCGCGCCTGCCAGTCGTCGGTGAAGCGCGCGATCGGCAGGATCTGCGCCATCAGCATGCCGACCAGGTAGAGCGCCGAACAGGCGACGCGCGCATCCCAGGCGTGGTCGCCCTGGCTCAGCCGCAGCGTGCCCCAGACCGCCAGGAACCACGCCATCGCGATCGGCGGCCAGGTCATCATCTTGAACCGTCGTTCGCGACCGGCCATCGCGGCGCCGAAGTCGTAGCCGGCGATCGCTTCACGGTCCTTCAGCAGCAGGTCGCGCAGCCACCGGCGCCGCGGCGGGCGGATGGTGCGTTCGGCGGCCTGCAGGCCGAGCAACCGCCGCTGGAAGTCCTTCGCCAGCAGCGCCACTGCAAGGAGCAGCAGCAGCGGGATGGCGAGGCCCAGCGCGGCCGGGCCCGGCAGGGTCGGCTCGTCACCGGGTAGCGCCGCGGCGACCAGTGCCGCCTGGTGCACCGGCGGCAGCAGCCATGGCCAGGCCGAGCCCGGCGAGGTGAGCCAACCGGCCGAGGCGTGGCGCAGCAGCGGCAACGACTGGAACGACGCGAAGCTCAGGAGCGACGCGCCCACCTGCGCGAACAGCAGCAGCGAACCGACGCGGCGCGACCCGCCGAACCGCAGCAGGCCGACCAGCAGGACGAGCGCCAGACCGATGCAGGTCGCGGTCGCGAGCGCGAGCGACAGCAGGAACATCGGCACGAACGGCCATGGCCCGAAGCGGACGAGGCCCGCGATCAGCGGTGGTCCGCCGAGCGTGCCGAGGAGTGTGAGGAAGTAGACCAGCGTGTGCACGACGCGCGACGCGAGCACGGTGCGCCCGTCGACGGGCAGCGGTCCGAGCACGGCGAGGTCGCTGGTCTCGAGCATCGTCTGGGCGTGCTCGGCCATCACGCTCATGGTGACGAACACCATGAGGAAGCCGAACACCAGGGTCAGCCCGAGGACCGGTTGCTCGGTGCCGCCGAGCACGCCGCCCAGCAGCACCCCGAACATCAGGTAGAGGAGCGTCGTCAGCCAGAAGCCGCCGGCGAAGGCCTGGCCGCGGCCGTCGTTGGCGTTGTGCTGCCGGCGCGCCAGGCCGTCGAGCAGCCGCACCTCGAGCAGGGCCCGGAACCGCGGCTGGTCGATGCCAAACGGCTGCAGCAGGCGGCCGAGCCGGCAGCCGAGCCACAGCGGCACGCGGATCTTGGCGTGCTTCGCCGCGGTGCCGGCCGCTGGCGCGGAGCGGTTCACGAACCGCTCCGCATCGCCGCGAGCAATCGGCCGGCCCGGTCGGTCGCGCTCTGGTCGGCCGTCAGCTCGAGGAAGATCTGCTCGAGCGTGCCGCCGCCGCGGCTCTGTTCGGCCAGCGTCGCGAACGGGCCGTCGGCGACGATCCGGCCGCCCTGCAGCACGACGATGCGGTCGCAGACGCGTTCGACGACATCGAGCATGTGCGAGCAGTAGACGATCGTCTTGCCGGCGCCGGCCAGCGTGCGCAGCAGCTCCTTGACCAGCACGGTGCTCTGCACGTCGAGGCCCGACAGCGGTTCGTCGAGGAACAGGATCTTCGGGTCGTGCAGCAGCGCGCCGGTGAACAGCACCTTCTGCCGCATGCCCTTCGACAGCGCGCCGAGGCTCGTGTGGCGGCGTGGCCCGAGGTCGAACACCTCCAGCATCGCCTCGCCGCGGGCCTCGGTCACGTCGTCGTCGAGTCCGTGCATGCGGCCGACGAGCAGCAGGTGTTCGTGGATCGTCAGCGACTCGTAGAGCGTCGCCACCTCGGGCACGTAGCCGATGCGGCGCTTGACCTCGAGCGGGTCGTCGCGCACGTCGACACCGTCGACCAGCGCCTGCCCGTCGAACGCGCCCAACAGGCCGACGAGGATCTTGATCGTCGTGCTCTTGCCGGCGCCGTTCGGCCCGACGTAGCCGAGCACCTGACCTGCCGGAACCGCGAGGTCGAGGCCGTGCAGCACGGCCTTGTCGCCGTAGCGTTTGGCGACGTGACGAAGCGCGACGGCGGGGGCTGGTGATGCGGCGGGCTGGGCCATGCCGAGAACTTGCCGCACGCTCCGCAGCCGGGCAACGTGGCAACCGGAAACGAGCGCGGCCGCGATCCCGAAGGGTCGCGGCCGCAATGCCCGGTCCCCGCGTAGCGGCGTCCCGGCAAGCACTGAGCCGGGTCGCGCTGCGAGCGAGCCGGCCCAAATGACGCCGCAGCGGGGCCGGATGCATCACCTCGCGGTGGCCGGTCCCCGCGTTGCGGCGTCTTGGCAAGCACTGATCCGGGTCGCCCTGCGGGCGAGCCGGATCAGATGTCGCCGAGC
>CAYMRG010000468.1:0-1700 GCA_964392555.1 uncultured candidatus Brocadiaceae bacterium | reverse complement strand
GGCAAGCACTGATCCGGGTCGCCCTGCGGGCGAGCCGGATCAGATGTCGCCGAGCGTGCCCTTGATGCCGTTGCTGGTGATCGCGCCGAACGCGTTCACCGGCACCGCATCGAAGGTCGCGGCCTGCGCGAAGACCTCGAAGCCGACCAGGCTCGGCGGCGTCGCCGGCAGCGGGAAGGTGTAGCCGTAGGAACCGGCCGACGGCAGCCACGGGCCGGCGATCACGTCGGTCGTCGCGCGCAGCTGGCAGGTGGGCATGCCGAGGAAGAACAGGTCCGTGATGCCCGGGTCGGCGACGCCCCAGAAGTTCACGCCGAACACCGTCGTGGCCGGGATGTTGCTGACGTTCAGGTTCCAGTTCGTGCCGAGCTTCGGGCGCGAGGTGGCGTTCAGGCGCAGCGGCACCGAATCGATCGAACCGGTCTGGAGCGTCGCGGTGCCCGCGGCGATCGGCGACAGGTCGATGCTGCCCGGATCGAGGCTCGCGCCGCCCGGCGAGTAGCCGACCAGGTAGTTGCCGCCGAGGCCGGAGACCGTGCCCCAGACCTGCGTCACGTTGCCGGTCGCGGTGTCGATCTGGTACTGCAGGAAGTTGGCGTTCGCCGACGAGGTGCCGGCGAAGTCCCAGACGCCATCCCAGGTGATCTGGGCCAGCGTGCCGGATTCCTCGTACTGGACGAGGCCGCTGCCAACCGCTGCCGGGTTGTAGTCGTGCCAGCAGTAGAAGCCGGTCGACGGGTTGTTGAGGAACGCCGCGACGGTGGCGCTGGAGCCGGTGCTGTTGCCCGCACCCAGCGCGATCCAGCCGTTCGAGCCGACCGTGAGGCCGAGCGTGCCGGCAACGACCGACGAGTCGTCGGTCAGGGCGAGCGCCGTCGGGGTGCCGAGGCTGCCGACCGGGTTGTAGGTGCCGGTGCCGCCGACGACCAGGTAGGTGCCACCACCGGCGTTGATGTACTGCAGGCTCGAGTTCGCCAGGTCCATCGCGGCCGCGGTCGGGAACGACTCGTAGAACGAGGTGTACGAACGGACGCAACCTTCGCCGAGCGTCGTGTTGGTCGCGATCGTGCCGCCGCCGGTCGCCGTGACGTAGACCTCGACGCGGGAGATCGTGCCGGCGAGTTCCGACCAGCAGGCCTGGCCGCCGCCGGCGCCGATGCCGAACTGCGTGCCGAAGCGCGTGATGTCCGTCGGGGTGCCGAGGATGTCGCTCGTGAACGTCATGCCGCTCACCGTCGAGTACGAGTTGTACGACGTCGACGAGCCGACCGAGGGCGTGCAGGCGCCGAGGACGCCGTAGTAGTTGCCCGAGATGAGCGGGATCGCGGTGGGGATCACCGAGCCGCCCGCCGTCGTGTTGTCGTAGAACAGCGTCGTGCCGACGATCGTGCCGGGGTACGCCGGCGGCGGCGCCGTGCCGAGATCGATGAACTCGACGACCTGGTTGGGCTGCGCGGCCTCGTTCGGCACGCTGAGGCCGGTGACGATGCAGTTGGCGGGGCACTGGAACCAGAAGCCGCGCGTGAGGGTGGACGTGAACGTGCTGGCGAACGGCGGGATCGGCATCTGGGCCGCCGCCATCGAGGCGAGCCCGAGGGCTGCCACGAGTTTGGCAAGGTGCATGGGTTTCCTGTACTGAGACGAGAGCGATCGCTGACTGTCAGGCGACCGCGGCAGCATGATCTCGCGGCGCATGCTGA
>CAYMRG010000467.1:0-4636 GCA_964392555.1 uncultured candidatus Brocadiaceae bacterium | reverse complement strand
CAACCGAAGCGGCGGGCCGCAGGCCCGCGGCGAGGTCCTGAGCGTGCGTGCTCGCCGCGCTAGGCGCGGCGAGCAAACACACTTCAGAAATGCGACGCGCCGCAGGGGCTGGCCGCGAAGTTGAAGCTGGCGTCCATGAAGAACGCCTGCTGGTTCATCACGTAGCCCGGCAGCAACGAGCGGACGCCGGCCGGGAACGACGTGACCCAGAACGCCTCGTCGGCGAGCGTGGTCGGGAACACCGCGTTCAGCAGGAACGTGGGGTCACCCGGATCGACGCACAGCACGCCAGTGCCCGACAGACCCAGCGCGGGGAGCGGCGGTTCGAACGCGAGGAACGGCGTGGTGATCGTGATGCCGAAGAACACCAGCGAGCCTGCCGGCATGCCCGTCTTGAAGAAGTCGAAGGCGATGTCATCGCCGCGACCAACGTTGAAGGCGTTGCCGTCCGGCGAGACGCCCGACATGAAGTCGGCGGTGCCCGGCGCCGGGCCGAAGCCCGTCGGCGGCGGGTTGTTGCTGCCGGCGAACGTGGACTGGTTGGTGATGCCGAGCACGCAGCCGCCGGTGCCGTTGTGGGCCACGTCGAACAGGTGGTTGCGGCGACCGTTGAGGCTCAGGGTCGTGCCGACCAGCGACACGCCGTGGGTGTTGGCGGTGGTGATCGGCGTCGGCGTGCCGGGCGCCGTCGACGCCGGCGGCTGCGTCGGGCCGGGCAGGTCGTAGACCGTGAACGCGGTCGACGGCTGGTAGCCGAGCGTGACCTGGATCGACAGGTTCGAGGTGGCCGTCACGGCCGGCAGCACCCACGAAACGAACACGTCGCCGCCGCCCTGGATCGGCACCGACACCGGCGCAGACGGGGTGACGATCTTGGCCACCGCCGCGATGCCCGGCACGCCGCCGGCCGCGATCGTCGGACCGGTGACGCCCGTGGCGAACACGACGCCGGCGTTGATGTCCGGGAAGCCGGGGTTGGCGACGTCCTCGGGGTAGATCTTGATGTCGAACGTGTTGCCGGTCGTCGGCAGGACGGGTGCGAGCTGATCCTGCGCGACGAAGAACAGGCTGGTGATGGTGCGGGTGCCAGGCGTGTCGGTGCCCCAGCCGGCGTAGTCGCCGCCATCGATGCGCGTCATGACTTCCCCGGGGTTGTTGCCGAGGCTGCCGCGCGACGTGGCGCTGACCTGACCGTTGTAGCTGAAGCCGATGAAATCTTGGGCCGCGAGGTTGCCGACGAGGGCAGCCGCGACGGCCAGTGACAGGGAGGTGCAACGCATAGAGAGAAACTCCGAAGTGCGGTGGTCGGCCAGGCGACGGGGGTGTCGGGCCGATCCGCGCGGCGAACATACCACCTGGCGATGCAAACGGGGCAAGACCCAGGGCATGCGCCATTCGGCTGATTCTCGCTTACCGCAAAGGAACGCGGCGCGCCGGTTGACACACGGCGCGCGCGCATCTAAGGGCGCAGCCATGCGCCGCGTCGTCGTGCTCCTGTCCGTGCTGGGCATCGCCCTGGTCGCCTACCTCGGGCTGCGAACCTCGCCCCCGCCGCCGTCGGCACCCGTCGGCCACGGCGGAGATGCAGGCGCTGCGGCGGGCAAGCCCGGTGCCGAGCCGATCGCGCCGGCGACCGGACAGGTCGCGCCGAAGGACACCCCGGTCATCGCGACGACGGTCGCGAAGGAGGACTGGCTGGTGTTCCCCGATGGCTCGCGGCAGCCGCCGCTGAACGGTGTGACCAAGGCGCCGAAGATCACGTGGCACCGCATGCTGCCGTTCACGCCGGTCGTGCGCGTCGAGACCGACGCCTCGGGGCGCCAGTGGTACGTCCACGAGAACGGCGCGCGCAGCACGACCTACGTCGACGCGCGCGGCGTGGCGATCGCCGAGGTCTCGCTGCCCGCACCGTCGGCGCTGGTCGTCGACGAGCCGGATGCCAACGGCGGCGCAACGACGCCGAAGTGAGGCCCGGCCGCGACGCTCGGTGAGAACTTCCGCCTAGAAGCCCATTCCCGGCAGGTTCAGCCCGCCGGTGACCTTCGCCATCTCGCGCTCGCGCAGCTCCTTCGCCGACTGCATCGCCTGCTTGACGGCGCCGGTGACCAGGTCCTCGAGCGTCTCGACGTCGTCGGGATCGACCGCGGCCTTGTCGATCTTGACCGCCTGCAGTTCCTGGTTGCCGTTGACGTAGGCCTTGACCGCGCCGCCGCCGGCGGATCCTTCGAGGATCCGCTCGCCGAGCGAGCGCGATGCATCCGCCATCCGCCGCTGCATGTCCTGGGCCTGCTTCAGCAGGCTGCTCATGTCACCGAATCCGGTCGCCATGTGGTTGGTTGCTCCTGAAGTCCCGATCATGCCGGATCGCGCCGCCGACGGCCACCTCGCGCGCAGCGATCAGGGCCGGATCGTCACGCGCAGCCCCGGCGTGCTGCTGAACCACTCGCTGCCGCAGGCATCCAGCCACAGCACCTGGTTGTAGAGCGAAAGGCCGACGTTGGCCGGATCGGCCGGGATCGGGAACGGGTAGGTCGCGTCGCCGAAACCGTCGCTGGCGACCGTCAGGGCGACCACCGACAGCGGATCGACGAGCAGTTCGACGCCGAGCACCGGCAGCGAGGCCTGGCCGAGCGCCATCGCGAACAGGCCCAGCGAGCCGGTCGGCGCGTTGGTCATCGTGTAGGCGAACGCGCCGTTGCCGACCCGCGCCTCGGCGTTCGCGGCCAGCGTGCCGGCGCCGGCACAGCCGGGCGTCGCCGCGCCGTAGGCCAGCGCGACCTCGTCGCCGTCCTTGACCCCGTCGAGGTCGCGGTCGAGCGCGATGCGCTGGCCGGAGCCGGGCGGCACCGCGGTCAGCAAGAGGCGCGCGGTGCCGGCGGTCGCCTTCGCCTGGAGCTGCGCCGACGTGAACGGCCCTTCGCCGGTGCGATCGACCGTGAACAGCTGCGTCACCGGATCGTAGAGCAGCCCGGCGCTGCGGCCGTCGAGCAGGCCGTGCGCCACCAGGTCGAGATCGCCCGCCGCCGCGCGTGCGGCCAGCAGGTTGTAGTCGGCCGTGACGCCGGGGCTCTGCGCGTTCGCCTGGTCGACGACGAACTGGTAGCCCACCGCCGGCGCGGTGCCGGTGTCGAGGCTGAGCAGGAAGGTCGCGATGTCGTCCTTCGTCACCGACGGCCAGACGTTGAACACCGGCAGCGCGAGGAACGTCGTCAGGTTGTCGATCGCGCCGTCGTGCTCGTAGCCGAAGCCGCTCTTCTGCTGGCCCGGCGCGTTGGTGAACCCGACCTTGCGGTAGAGGTTGCGCAGCTGCGGCACCTTCATCTGCTGCGGCCCGTTGATCACCTGGCCGCTGATGACGAGGCCGTTGGTGCCCTTCGGCAGCGCGTGGCACGTGCTGCACGAGAACAGGCCGAGGCCGATCACCACGTTGGTCTGGAACGCCGCGAGCCCCGCCGCCTCGTTGTTGCCGGCCGGCGCCGTGCGGTAGCTGCGGTCGAGCTGCTGGTTGGGGTTCGGCGCGGGCTGGATCGCGTTGGCGAAGGCCGCGTAGTCGTTCATGTCCCCGGTCGTCAGCTGGCTGCCGCCGAGCAGCGACGCGAACGCGCCGTTGAACGCCTCGAAGTTGGCGCGGTCGCCGCGCCAGTGCAGCACCCCGGTGTTGCCGACGCCACGCAGCGTCTGCGTCGTCATCGGCCCCTTCATCGGATGGAACGGCAGGATGCCGATGTTGAACGGGAACGGCTGCAACGGTGCCGCCTGCATCGACCCGGTCGGGTCGCCGAGGTCCCAGGCGATGCCGTCGGTGTCGGCGTCGACGTGGCACGCGGCGCACGACAGCGTGCCGTTGCCGGAGAGCTTCGCGTCGTAGAGGAACTTGCGGCCCTCGCGCAGCGCCGCGGGCATCGGATCGACGGTCGCGATCGGCTGCTCGCGCAGCACGGCCTGTTGGCCCGTGGCGACCACCGTCAGCGTGTCGCTGAGCCGGTTGTAGACGTAGAGCACGCCGGCCGACGGGTGCAGCGCCAGCGCGCGCGGGCCGCGCTTCTGCCGCGTCGCCACCTGCGCGCCGGCATGGGTCAGCACGTTGCCCGCCAGATCGAGCACGCCGACGCGATCGGTGCCCTGTGCGGCGACGTAGAGGCGCCCGGCCGCGGCATCGATCGCGACGCCGAACGGTTCGGCGAGCGCGGTCGCGAGGCCGGCCGGATTGGGCAGCGTCGCGTAATCCATGCCGGCGTTGAGGTCGAACGGCGTGACGGTCGGCGCCGCGCCGGTCGTGATCCGCGTGACGCGGCTGTCGATCGCGTGGCCGCGCAGCGCCGGTTCGAAGCGCACGAGGTTGCGCGCATCGGTGTTGGCGACCCACAGGTCGCCGGTCACCGGATGCACGGCGATGCCGGTGTTGGTCGTGCCGACGCCGCGGAAGTAGCGCGTGACGGCGAGCGTCGCGACATCGATCTCGGCGACGTCGTCGTCGGGCAGCGAGTAGGCGATGTTCGCGGCGAACGCCGGATCGTCGGCGCGCACGATCAGGCCGGGCGGCCCGAAAACCTCTTCGCCGAGAGCGGGATAGTCCAGCCATTGCGTACCGGTGGTCTCGTAGAGATAGGGCGTGGCATTGCGCAGGTCGCACACC
>CAYMRG010000466.1:1309-4646 GCA_964392555.1 uncultured candidatus Brocadiaceae bacterium | reverse complement strand
ACCTGGAAGGGCGATCCCTACGAGCAGGCGATGAACTCGTTCTACGTCGCGCTCAACTTCCTGTGGAAGGGTGAGCCCGACAACGCGCGCGCCGCGTGCAAGCGCGGCGATCTGCGCGATGCCGAGGTCGGCGACGAGACGTACCAGGCCGACAACCCGCTGCTGTTCTGGATGGCCGGGCGCATGAGCACGCTGGCTGGCTCGTCGGGCGCCGAGGACTTCTTCAAGGAAGCCGTGGCCGCCAACGAGTTCGCCGGCACGCACGGTTCGCGCGTCGACGGCGCCGCGGCGCTGCTCGCCGAGCCGCAGAAGGGCAACCTCGTGCTGGTGTGCGAATGCGGCATGGGGCCCGAGAAGTACGCCGATGGCCTGCAGAAGGAGCTCGCGCGCTTTCGCCCGCGCCCGCACCCAGCGGTCGGCGCGATCGCGTCGCTCGACGGCAACCCGCTCGGCCGCGCCGCGATCCTCGACGATCTCTACTACCAGGCCCGCACCCTCGGCGGCACCGAGATGGAAGGCATCCGCAAGGGCAAAGCCGTGTTCAAGACCGCGGCGATCGTGTCCGGCGCGGTGCTGCTCGACCAGGCGACGAAGGAGCGCAACCGCGACAAGGCGCGCACCGAGGCGATCGTCGGCGGCGGCCTGCTGCTGGTGGGGCTGCTGACCTCGGCCAGCGCTGACACGCGACACTGGCCGACCCTGCCCGACACCGTGCAGGTGCTCACCGTCGATGCTGCGCCGGGCACACACCGGCTGGTCGTCGACTTCGTCGACGCCAACGGCCGCAGCCTGCCGGGCCTGCAACAGACGGCCGACGTCACCGTTCCGGCGACCGGCGAGGCCTGGTTCCTGTTCCGCTCGATCCCACCCCAGCCCGCCGCGACCGCGCCGACCGGGCCGACCCTGTGAACGCGCCCCGTCCGCGCAACCGCGCGCGCCGCCCCGCGCTCTGCGCACCCTTTTCGAATCCTCCCGCCATGAACTTCCTCCCGCTCGCCAGTCTCGCCGTGTTGTCGTTGCTGTCGTCGGTCTCCGCCCAGGAGCCGCAGGCGCCGTCCGCCGCCGCCCAAGGTCAGGACCGCGGCACGTGGAGCGAAGGCTTCGGCCGCGCCACGAGCTACCGCGCCGCGCTGGCGGCCGCGCTCGAGGATGCGGTCGGCAAGGCCAAGGGCATCGACGTCAAGCGCGGTGCCGGCGTGCGCAGCCGCCTGTCGGTGGTCGCCGACGCCAAGGAGGGCGTCCAGGAAGGCTGGCTCAACGGCGACAGCGAGGCCGACGGCGAACGCGAATGGGTGCAGCAGCAGATCGCAGGGTTCGTGCTGCGCTACGACATCGTCGACAAGAAGAAGGCCGAGGACCGCCAGTGGGAGGTCACGGTCAAGGCGCTGATTGCGTCGGCCGAGAGCTTCGACGACACGGTCGTCGTCGACCTCGAGGACAACGACCTGCGCAAGTGGCAGCTGACGCGCTGCGACGAGGATCGCGGCGGCGCGGAGGTCGGCAAGCAGGGCGGCGAGTTCGCCGGCCCCAAGGTCGGTGAGTACCTGCGCAAGAGCCGCCTCGTCAAGATCGCCGCGAAGGGAGCGGGCGTGCAGGTCGGCGCCGGTGCCGCCGTCAAGGAGCGCGAGAAGGCCGGGCACCAGCTCGTGCCGTCGCACAAGGTGACGATCCAGTGGGATCGCCTCGAGGTGCAGTCGCTCATCGATCGCACGAATCGCGCGCGGCCGACCAGCGCACCGCGCCCCGAGTTCCTGACCGGCGGCAGCGTGCAGGTCTCGCTGCACGTCGACGACCTGGTCGAGAACGTCGTGCTGCTCGACGAGACGTTCGCGGTCACGGCCGACCAGGGCGCGACGCCGGCGGCGCAGATCGACGGCTACGTGACGGCGCTCGTCGACAAGGCCAAGGCGATCGTCGCCGAGAAGGTCTTCTTCGCGCTGAAGCCGCCGACCGTCGTCCGCAAGTGGCAGAAGGGCGGCGACGGCGAGTGGCTGGTCGAAGTGCGCATGGCGCGCCGCGTCGCTGCGACCTACCGCGAATTCGTGATCGGCAACAGCGGCTCGCTGGCGAGTCCCGATTGGCAGCCGCTCGGCCGCGCCGTGTTCGTCGACGGCAACGATCAGTCCTGCACGTTCCGCCTCGAAGACGTCGCCGAACCTGCGCGCGTCGAACCCAACGTAACCGAAGTCCGGCCCACCAAGAACTGATCCCATGAACCTGCGCACCATCGTGGCGCTCGCCGCCATCAGCCTGCCATTCGTCGCCTGTGGTTCGGCGCCGCCGCCCTACGCCGCGCTCGCGATCGAAGACGACGCCGAGATGACCAGCAACGTCGTCGTGACCGACCAGGCGCTGCACGACGTGGTCCGCGTCGGCCGGGCCCGCGTCGAACGCGTTCCCGGCACCAACCAGCTGTCGGTCACGGTGCCGATCCGCAACCTCGACGACCGCCAGATCCAGATCCTGGCGCAGATGAGCTTCTTGGACCGCGAGCGCGCGCCGATCGGCGACGACACCAACCGCCAGGTGCAGCTGGTCTCACCGGGAGACACGATCACCTTCAAGGCCGTCTCGAAGGGGGACGCAGCGGACGATTGGCTCCTGCGCCTCAGCTGGAACCGCTGATACCCGCTCCGAATCGCCATGAAGAAGCTCTGCCTCACGCTGCTCTCGTCCGGGCTCCTGTTCGCCGCCTGCAGCACGCCGCCGCCGACGGTGCCGCTGCACCCGCAGCTGCCGAGCGCGACCGACACGGCGCCGGTCGCCAGGGAGGAAGTGCGCACGCGCGCCGACGCCGACCGGTCGCCGCCGATCCACTACGAGGAGATGGGGCAGGAGCAGTCGGGGCCGGTCAGCGCGCCGATCTACCGCCAGGTCGTGCGCATCGAGGAGAAGCCGGTCTACGTCGATTCCGGCGCCGCGACCGAGCAGCCGGTCGCGAACGCGCCCACTTCGGGTGGCGTGAGCTACGGCTACGACACCGGCTACTACTACGGGCGCGGCTACTACCGCCCGTACGTGGCGTGGCACGCGCCACGCTTCCCCGTGCACACGCTGATCGGCGCGAGCATCGGTGCGGCGATCGGCCGCCGCGGCATCGCCCGCGAGCGCGGCGCCGCGATCGGCGCCAGCATCGGCCTGATGTTCGACCTGCCGCGCATCTGGCACTGAGGCGCGTCGCCCGCAGGGCGACCCGCCTCAGCGATTGCCGAGACGCGGCAACGCGGGTTGCTTCCACCGCGGGGAACGATGCATCCAGCCCCGCGGCGGCGTCAACTTGGGGGCGCGTCGCCCGCAGGGCGACCCGCCTCAGCGATTGCCGAGACGCGGCAACGCG
>CAYMRG010000466.1:0-1209 GCA_964392555.1 uncultured candidatus Brocadiaceae bacterium | reverse complement strand
GGTTGCTTCCACCGCGGGGAACGATGCATCCAGCCCCGCTCACTCCCACTCGACGTGGCCGAAGTGCGTGACGCGCTTGCGGACGCGCGACCGATCGCCCCAGGACGGCGCCCAGCCTTGCTGCTGCATCGCCTGGATCGCGGGCTGCCACCACCACTCCTTCTCGCCGAACGCGGGGCGCAACTGGTCGAGCCAGGTCGCCTGCTCGTCGTACTTGGCGAAGAACACGCGGTTGACCCAGCTCGGGTCGCGCGCCTGCAGGAACTTCAGCACGAACGCCTTTTCACCGCGGATCTCGGTGACGCCGTCGACCAGCACCTTGCCGGGTGTCGCCGACATCGACGGGCCGCGCACCGTGCGGCCGAGTCCCGAGACGCGCCGGTAGGCCGTCGTGAAGATGTCGAGCGCCTTCGCCAACGGCACCTCGAAGTAACCCTTCGGGCCGGTGTCGCGCTCGACGAACAGGTAGTAGGGAACCGCGCCGAGCACGAGCTGGCGCTTCCACAGGTCGGCCCAGGTCTGCGGGTCGTCGTTGACGTGGCGGATCAGCGGCGCCTGCGTGCGCACGGTCGCGCCGGCGGCACGGATGCGGTGGATCGCCGCCTGCGCGGTCGGCGTCGCCAGCTCGCGCGGGTGGCTGAAGTGCGCCATCACGGCGATGTGGCGACCGGCGGCGTCGACCTCCTCGAACAGGCGCATCAGGTCGTCGGCGTCGTCGTCGACTGTGAACCGCTGCGGCCAGTAGGCGGGCGCCTTGGTGCCGATGCGGATGCTGACGATGTGGTCGAGGTCGGGCTGCAACAGCGGCTCGAGGTAGCGGCGCAGCACGCGCGTCTTCATCACCATCGGGTCGCCGCCGGTGAACAGCACGCTGTTGACCTCGGGATGTTCGCGCAGGTACTGCGCCAGCCCGTCGGCTTCGCGCGCCGCGAACTTCAGTTCGTCGAGGCCGACGAACTGTGGCCAGCGGAAGCAGTAGGTGCAGTAGCTGTGGCAGGTCTGGCCGCTGCTCGGGAAGAACAGCACCGTCTCGCGGTACTTGTGCTGCATGCCCGGCAGGCTGTGGCCTTCGAGCCGCGGCACGTTCAGTTCCATCTGGCCCGCAGGGTGCGGGTTCATCGCGTGCTGGATGCGGCGCGCCGCGTGCTGCAGCTCGGCTTCGGTGGCCTCGCGGCGCAACAGGTCGATCATGCGGTCGAGGTCCGCGCG
>CAYMRG010000465.1:0-4647 GCA_964392555.1 uncultured candidatus Brocadiaceae bacterium | reverse complement strand
CGAGGCCGCGCGGCAGGCCGGCGCCGCCTACCGGCCGAAGACCTTCGACGACTTCGACGTGCTCAGCGACATGATCGACGACGAGTACCTCGAAGAGCTCGAGCGGCGCCAGGAGGAGCGCGATCGGCGGCGCCGCGACCCGCGCGAAGCGACGGCGCGGGAACCGGGCAGCCAGCCGGGAGCCGGCGGCGTCGAGACCGACGGCGCCGGGTAGTCAGCCGACGGTGCACGCGAACGGCAAAACCACGGCGCGACTTCCGACATAGGCACTAGGATGCGTCGGCCGTGTCCCTGCGCATCGCGATCGTCGGTCCTGGTCGAGTCGGGCGGGCACTGGCCCGTCGCTGGTGCGACCACGGCGAGCACATCGTCGGTTTCGTCGGTCGGGACCGCGCCGGCGGCGAGACCGCGGCGGCTTGGCTCGGTGCCGGTCGTGCCCTCGCCTGGCGCGACCTGGCCAGCGCGCACGTCGTCGTGTTCGCCACGGGCGATGACGACCTCACGGCGGCGATTGCCGCCGCGTTGGCGGCCGCGCCGCCGCGCCGCTGCAGCCTGTGGTTGCACACCAGCGGTCGACACGACCTGACGGTGTTCGCCGCGGCGGTGCAGGCCGGCGCGCGCTGCGGGTCGCTGCACCCGGTGGCACCGTTCCCCGATGCCGACCGCGGCGCGGTGCATCTGCCGGGCGCCCCGGCCGTGCTGGCGGCGGGCGCGCGCAGCGAACGGCTGCTGCAGCGGCTCGCCGCCGCGCTCGGTTGCGTGCCGATCGCCGCTGCCGAGGGCGACCGCGCGCTCTACCACGCGGCCTGCGCGCTGGCGGCGAACGGGCTGTGCGCGCTGTTCGCCGAGGCGGACGCGACCCTGGCGGCGTCGGGCGGGCTCGCCGCCGCCGACCGACCGTTCGTCCTCGGCGCGCTGTTGCAGAACGCGCTCGCCGCCTGCCGGGACCTGGGCCCGGTCCGCGCCCTGACCGGGCCGGTGCGGCGCGGCGACGCGGCGACGGTCGCCGCGCACGTCGCGGCGCTCGCACCGATCGCGCCGACGGTGCTGCCGACCTACCGCGCCCTGATGCAGCGCGCCCTGCTGCTGGCGGCCGACGCCGGCCTCGGCGGGGAGGCGCAGCGCCGCGTCGCCGCAGCCCTCGCCGGCGCCGGGGAGGATGCATGGCGAAGCTGATCGCCAGCGTCTTCGCCGAGTCCATCGAGCAGGTCGGCGCGGCGGCCGACAAGGCGGCGATGGCCGGCGCCGACTGGCTCGAGCTGCGCCTCGACCGCTGGCCGCTCGACCAGCCGGTCGAGGCCGCGATCGCGGCCGCGCGGCTGCCGGTGCTGGTCGCGTGCCGCACGCCCGAGGACGGCGGTCAGTTCCGCGGCACGCTCGGCGAACGCCGCGAGCTGCTGGTGCACGCGCTCGGCGCCGGCGCGCAGGGACTCGACCTCGAACACTGGGAGACCTGGGCGCCGCCGGCGGGGCTGACCCGGCTGCGGCTGCTGATCCGCTCGTTCCACAGCTTCACGGGCGTGCCACGCGAACTGGCGGCGATCCGCGACCAGCTCCACGCCCTGCCCGGCACGGCCGCGAAGATCGTCGTCACGGCCCACGACCTCGCCGACGCCGCGCCGGTGCTCGAGCTGCTGCAGGAAACCGACCAGAGCATCCGCCCGACGGTCGCCTTCGCGATGGGGCGGACCGCGTGGCCGACCCGGGTGCTGGCGTGCGCGCTCGGCGCACCGTTCGCGTTCGGCAGCGTCGACGACGAGGAGGCGACCGCTCCGGGCCAGCCCTCGATCGGGCTGCTGGCCGGGCTCTACCGCGTGCGCGATCTCGGCGCGGGTACCGCCGTGTTCGGCCTGCTCGGCAACCCGGCGCTGCAGTCGCTCGGGCCCTGGCTGCACAACCGTGCGTTCCGTCGGCTCGGCATGGACGCGGTCTACCTGCCGTTCGAGACGTCGCGCCCCGATGTCGTGCTCGGCATGTTGCCGCGGCGGCAGTTGCGCGGGCTGTCGGTGACGGCGCCGCACAAGGCGGTGATGGCGGAGCATTGCCACCGGCTGGGTGCGGCGGCGCGCGCGACCGGGGTCGTCAACACGATCGTCGCCGAGACGCACGGGGCGCTGACCGGCGAGAACACCGACGTCCTCGGCGTCCGCGTCGCCCTCGAAGGTGCCGGCGTGGCGCCGGGCGACGGTCGCCCGGCTGCGGTGCTCGGCACCGGTGGCGCGGCCCGCGCCGGGGTGGTCGCGCTGCAGGAGATGGGCTTCGCGGTGACGATGTTCGGCCGCAGCCTCGACCCGGTCCGCGAGTTCGCGCGCGCCACCGGCGTGCGGCTCGCGAGCTGGAGCGACCACGTGCTGACCGCACTGGCCCCGGCGGTCGTCGTCCACGCCACGCCGCTCGGCGGACTCGGGCGCGATGCCGAGGAACGTGCCCTGCCGGAGTTCCGGCCGCGCGCCGGCAGCCATGTGCTCGACATGGTCTACCAGCCGCGCTGGACGCGCCTGCTGCGCGATGCCGCCGCGGCCGGTGCCCACGCGGTGCCGGGCATCGCGATGTTCCTGGCCCAGGCCCAGGCCCAGGTGCGCAGCTTCACCGGCTCCGAGCTCCCGACCGAAGTGCTGGCCGGTTTTCTCGGTCGCGGCGACGACGAGCCCTGACAGCAGGCCGTGGCGCCGCAGTCTGCGTAGGGTTGCGCGACAGTGTGCGTAGCGCACCACCGCCCAGTAGTCCGCTGGTCGCGAGTGCGCCGCCTGTCTAAGGAAGGGGGCCGTAGATCACGAGTCCAGGACCTAGAACTCCAGCCACAGGCCGGATCCGATGACCACCCGCGACGCCCGCCGCACGGCCCTGCGCCGTTTCCTCGCCGCCAACTTCCTGCTCAGCGAGGCGGAGTTTCCGTATGACGACGACGTGTCGCTGGTCGGCGCGGGAGTCGTCGATTCCACCGGCGTGCTGGAACTGATCCTGTTCCTCGACGAGACCTTCGGTGTCCAAGTCGCCGACGCGGAGGCGACGCCGCGCAACCTCGACACCGTCGCGCGGATCCTCGACTTCCTGGAGCGCAAGCGCCCGGTGGGCGAGCGCACGACGAGCCATGCGCCTGGTCGGTGACTTCCTCGAACGGTCGGCGGCCCGATGGCCGAACAAGCTGGCGTTGGTCGCCGACGAGCAACGCTTCACGTATGCCGAACTGGACGAACGCGCCAACCGGCTGGCCCAGGCCCTGATCGCGCAGGGCGTGCAGCGCGGCGACCGCGTCGTGTTGTGGAGCCCCAACTGCACCGAGCTGGTGGTCGCGATCTTCGCCGTGCTCAAGGTCGGCGCGGTGTTCGTCGTCCTGCACGAGACGACCAAGCCCGATCGCGTCGCCTACGTCGTCGGTGACTGCGCCGCGGTCGCGGTCGCGGCCACGGCGACTCGGCTGGCGGCGCTGCGCGCGCTGCCGGCCGCGGCTGGCCAGCCGCGCTTCGGCGTCGTCCTGCCAGCCGCCGGCGCGCCGGCGGCGCTGCCGCAGGGCGATCTCGACTACGCCGCGGCCCAGGCGACGTCGGCGGTCGGGCGACCGGCGCAGCGAGCCATCGACCGCGACCTCGCCTGCCTGATCTACACGTCGGGCAGCACCGGCGCGCCGAAGGGCGTGATGTCGGCGCATCACAACGTCGTGTTCGCCGTCGAGTCGATCACCACCTACCTCCGCAACACCGCGGACGACGTCGTGCTGTGCGCGCTGCCGCTGTCGTTCGACTACGGCCTCTACCAGCTGCTGATGACGTTCGCGTTCGGCGGTCGGCTCGTGCTCGAACGCTCCTTCGCCTACCCGGCGGCGATCCTCGAGCGGATCGCCGCGGAGCGCGTCACGGGCCTGCCCGGCGTGCCGACGATGTGGGCGATCCTGCTCGACCTGGACCTTGCCGCGTTCGACCTGTCGTCGCTGCGCTACCTCACCAACACCGCCGCAGCGCTGCCTCCGAGCCACGTGCAGCGCCTGATCGCGGCGTTCCCGAAGGTCCGGGTCTACTCGATGTACGGCCTCACCGAGACCAAGCGCACGCTCTACATGCCGCCCGAACGGCTCGCCGAGCATCCGGGCTCGGTGGGGATCGCGATCCCCGGCACGGAGGTGTGGATCGAGGACGACGCGGGACGGCGCGTCGGCCCCGGCGAGGTCGGCGAATTGGTGGTGCGCGGCGGCCACGTCATGCTCGGCTATTGGGGCGCGGCCGAGGCGACGGCGCGGCGCTTCCGGCCGGGCCCGCTGCCCGGCGAACGCGTCTGCCACACCGGCGACCTGTTCCGCGTCGACGACCACGGCTTCCACTACTTCGTCGGGCGTCGCGACGACATCCTGAAGTGCCGCGGCGAGAAGGTCGCGCCGAAGGAGATCGAGGCGGTGCTGCACGAGCTGTCGGGCGTGCGCGAGGCGGCCGTGGTCGGCGTCGCCGATCCGCTGCTCGGCCAGGCGATCCGCGCCTACGTCGTGCGCGGCGAACCCGCTTTGACCGAAGCGACCGTGTTGCGGCACTGCCGCGCCCGGCTCGAGGACTTCAAGGTGCCGCAGGCGGTCGTGTTCGTCACCGCGTTGCCGACCACGAGCACCGGCAAGGTGCACCGCCAGGGCATCGTCGACGGCAGCGGGCTCGCATCGGCCGG
>CAYMRG010000464.1:0-4653 GCA_964392555.1 uncultured candidatus Brocadiaceae bacterium | reverse complement strand
ACCCATCCGGCCCCGCTGCGGCGTCTACTTCGGGCCGGCTCGCCCGCAGGGCGACCCGGCTTCAGGGTTGCCAGGACGCCGCGACGCGGGGACCGCAACCGCGGCGAGCAATGCACCCAGCCCCGCTGCGGCGTCTACTTCGGGCCGGCTCGCCCGCACGGCGACCCCGAGATCGCCTGGACGCCGGGCAGATCCGGGGCCAAAGGCCCGATCGGACGGCGGCGAAGGGAGAAGCGCGCGCGGACCATCGATCCCGGGGAACTCGGCGCGCACGGCAGCATTCCTGCGCCGCCCTCGCGCCGCTCGGCGCGAGCTTTCTTTCACCCGCGCCCCGCCGACAATTCCGCGTCGGACCCGATCGTCCGACCGCATCGCCTTCTGGCGATCTCCAGCCATGAATCGATTCCGCTCGCCGCTGCGTCCGACCCTCATGCTCGCCATCGCCTCACTGACCGCCGCCCTGAGCGCCCAGGGCACCCCCGTCGGCTTCGAAGAGACCTGGGCCCTCTCGACCGATCGCGCCGAAGCGATCAGGACGCTGACCCCGGGCACCGAGCCCTGGTACTACTACCAGTGCCGCGAACGTCTCGACGCCGGCGACTTCGACACCGTGCGGACCCTGCTCGCGGGCTGGGCGCAGCGGCTCGGTCGCTCCACGCGCACGGTCGAGATCGAGAACCGCGCCGCCTTGCTCGGCTACGCGAAGAACCCCGCCGGCACGTTCGATTTCCTGCGCACGCGGCTCGACCTGCGGTTCGACCACCAGCGCGTCCTGCCCGGCGCCAAGTCGGAGCTGCCGACGCAGCTCGACCCGCGCACGATCGCCCCCGAGACGCTCAGCGTGCAGGCGCGGCGCACCAACCCGAACACGCTCGACGGCTTCACCGACCACGCGCTGCTGGCGCTCGCCGCCGACAACCTCAGCGCCGACGAGCTGCACAGCCTGGTGCAGCGCCTGCAGCGCCCCGACGTCCCTAACCTGCCGGCGCTGGTCATCCGCGACCTCGACCACAAGCAATCGGGTGGCTTCGGCTCGTTGGCGATCCACGGCGAACTGCGCATCGCACAGCTCGAGGAGTGCCTGCGGCTGCGGCCGGCGCTGCTGCAGGAGCCGCAGTTCGTCGCGGCCTACCTGGCCCGCCTCGCGCCCGGCGCGGAGACCGACCTCGGCGACCCGGTGCAGCGCGAGGCGCACCTGCAGCGGCTCTGGCAGTTCGCGCAGCGGCTCGCGCCGAGCTTCAACTCGCAGAAGGCGCAGATCCTCTACCACTGGCTGGCCCTCGACCTGACCAAGGGGGCGCCGGATCGCGATCGCTTCCTGCAGTACCTGCGCCTGCCGCGCCAGGTCCCCTACCTCGCGCGCGGCCAGCAGGTCAACCGTCGCGGCGACGAGTTCGCCGACCTCAACGGCGAGTACGTCCCCGGCCTGCCGGCGATCCGCAGCGACGTCGAACTCGTGCAGGCATGTTTCGCGGCGCTGTTCGCGCGGGAGAACGGCTACGAGCCGTACGTCGAGTTCGTCGACGGCACCTGGCTCAAGCGCGTGTTCGCCGAGACCAAGCTGCTGCTCGGCCAGGGCGACGCGGAGCGCTGGACCGCGATGATCGACGACGCCGGCGCCGTGCGGCAGCTCGAGCAGCGCGTCGAGATCCTGTTCCCGCGGACTCAGACGACACAGTTCGCGGCCGACGCCGCGGTCGGCATCGACGTCGACGTCAAGAACGTGCCGACGCTGCTGGTCAAGGTCTACGCGATCGACGCGTTCCGCTACTACGTCGAGCGGCAACGCGAGATCGACGCGTCGATCGAGCTGGACGGCCTGATCCCGAACCACGAGCAGACCGCCACCTACCAGGAGTCGCCGCTGCGCCGCATCCGCCGCCACTTCGACCTGCCGATGCTGAAGGAGCCCGGCACCTACGTCGTCGAATTCGTCGGCAACGGCATCAGTAGCCGCGCCGTGGTCCACAAGGGCGGCCTGCGCGCCGTCGATCGCCCGAGCGCCGGCGGCCACACGTTCCGCGTCTACGACGAGACCGGTGCCCACCAGAAGCAGGCGACGATCTGGTTCGGCGGTCGCGAGTACACCGCCGACACCGACGGCGAGATCACGCTGCCGTTCACGACCGACGCGGGCACCCACCAGGTCGTGCTGCGCAGCGGCCGGCGCGCCGCGCTCGACACGTTCGCCCACCGCCCGGAGAACTACGCGCTGTCGGTCGGCCTCCACGTCGAACGCGAAGCGCTGATCGCCGCCCAGCCGGCGCGCCTCTTGGTGCACCCGAACCTGACGGTCGCCGGTCGGCCGCTGCCGCTGCGCCTGTTGACGCAGCCCGTGCTGCAGATCGTCGCCACCGACGTCGAGGGCAAGGCGACGACCCAGGAGGTCCGCGACCTCGCGCTGACCAACGACGGCGAGTTCGTGCACGAGCTGCGCGTTCCCGAACGGCTCACGGCGCTGGCCGTGACGCTGCGCGGCACCGTCAAGGGCCTCGACGGCAAGGACGTCGAGCTCAGCGGCGCGACCGCGCAGTTCCGCGTCAACCGCATGGACGAGACGCCGGCGACCGCGACGACGGCGCTGCTGCGGACCGTGCGCGGTTACGTGCTCGAGGCGCGCGGCAAGGACGGCGAGACGAAGGAAGGGCAGCAGGCCGCCGTCACGCTGCAGCACCGCGACTACCGGCAACCGGTGCAGGTCGCGCTGCAGACCGACGCCAACGGCCGCATCGACCTCGGCATGCTGCCGGGCATCGAACGGATCGACGTGCAGCTCGAGGACGGGAGCACCGCGTCGTACGACCTGCTCGACCGCGACGTCGCCCTGCCGGCGACGCTGCAGGGTGCCGCCGGCGAAGTCCTGCGCATTCCCTACCTCGGCACGGCGAAGGAACCGACGCGCGCCGAGTTCTCGCTGCTGGGTCAGGCGAACGACGAGTTCGCGCACCTGGCGATCGCCGACGGCTTCGTCGAGCTCCGCGACCTCGCCCCCGGCGACTACCAGCTCGTGCTGCACGAGACCGGCGAACGCATCGTGATCCGCGTCACGGCCGGTGCGGTCGACGGCGGCTGGGTGCTCGGCAGGCAGCGCTCGCTGCTCGCCAGCTCCGACCGGCCCCTGAACCTGCTGCCGCCGACGATCGACGGCCAGAACCTGCGCATCCGGGTCGCCAACGCCAGCGCCAGCACGCGCGTGCACGTGTTCGCGACGCGCTTCGCGCCGGCCTTCGACGCCTTCGCCGACCTCGCGATCCAGACCGGTGACAACCTGCCGGTGCGCTACACCGCGTTCGCGCGCAGCAGCTTCCACGCCGGCCGTGAGCTCAACGACGAGTACCGTTACGTGCTCGAACGCCGCTACGCGCAGAAGTACCCCGGCAACATGCTGCAGCGGCCGAGCCTGCTGCTGAACCCCTGGGCGATCGACGACCACTCGCAGAACGAGGCGGCGAACCAGTGGGCACCGCCGGCCGCGAGCCCCGCGCCGGAGAGCACGGCAGCGGCCCCGGGCGCCCCGCACTTCCGGTCGAAGGGTCGGCGCGACCAGGGCGGCCAGGCGGAGCCCGGCGGCATCTTCGCCAACTTCGACTACCTGCCGCGCGGCGCCGCGACCCTCGCCAACCTCCGCCCCGACGCCAACGGCGTGATCACGGTCCCGCTCGCCGACCTCGGTGAAGGACAGGTGCTGCGCGTCGTGGCGATCGACGGCGGCGAATCGCTGTCCCGCACGCTGGTCCGCGACGAACAGCCGCTGCGGCCGCGCGCCCGGCACCTGCAGCGCTCGCTCGACCCCGCCAGCGACTTCAGCGAGCAGAAGCGCATCGAGTTCGTCGCCGCCGGCGGCCAGATCTCGCTCGGCGAGGCCCACTCCGCCGAGATCGAGCTGTTCGATTCGCTGGCGAGCGTGCACCGGCTGTGGTCGACGCTGAGCCGCAACCCGGACCTCGCGAAGTTCGAGTTCGTGCTGCGCTGGCCGCACCTGACCAGCGAAGAGAAGCGGAAGGAGTACGCGGCGAACGCCTGCCACGAGCTCGACTTCTTCGTCCACGAGAAGGACCCGCAGTTCTTCGCCGCGATCGTCAAGCCGTTCCTCGCCAACAAGGCGACCAAGAAGTTCCTCGACCACTGGCTGCTCGACGACGACCTGCGCGGCTACCTCGAGCCGTGGCAGTTCGCGCAGCTCAACCTGATCGAGAAGATCCTGCTGGCGAAGCGCATCGGCGGTGACGAGCGCGACGCGACGGCGCGGCTGGTCGGCGAAGGCGTCGAGCTACACCCCGTCGACGCGCAGAGCCTCGAGAGCCTGTTCTTCCTCGCGCTGCGCAACAGCGAGATGGACCAGGACGCCGGCCGATCGGAGAACCGCTTCGGCGCGGAGCCGATGCTCCGTGAGCGCCTCGAATCGGCGCGGGGGATGACCGTGACCGGTGGCGGCGGTGGCGGCCGCGGCGTCAATGACCCGGCCCGCGCCGCCAAACCCGGGGCCGACCGCGGCGAACTCAAGGACGAGGAGGCGAAGCTCGGTGACGATTCGCGCTTCGCCGAGAGTCGGGAGCGGGTCGCCGAGGACAAGAAGGTCGATGCCCTGCGGCGCGTGGCCCAGCTCTACCGCGCCGTCGAACTTCCTTTATCCGGCGTCCTCGCCCGCATGGA
>CAYMRG010000463.1:0-4669 GCA_964392555.1 uncultured candidatus Brocadiaceae bacterium | reverse complement strand
ACGGTGCCAGGATCGCCACGGTTGCGGCGGACGGCGCGATCCGCGTCTGGCCCGTCGAGCCCCTCGAGGTCGCGCTGCGCGTCCGGCCAGCGCGCGCGGCGTCGGAACTGCGCGATCGGTGAACGTCATTCGCCGTCCACCATGCCGAGCGGCGCGGCCCAGTTCGCCATGCGCTCCCGCAGGCGTTGCCAGCGTTTGGCCGTCGCGGTGGTGTTCTCGCCGAGCCTGGCGGCGGCTTCGGCCAGCGGCATGCCCTCGAGTCCGCAATGCACGACCGTCATCCGTTCGACCTGGTCGAGCGTCTCGACGCGCGCGACGAATTGCTGCACGGTCTCATCGCGGGCCAGGCGCCGGCTGATCGTCGAGACCTCGAGCGGCACCTGGTCGAGGGCCAGCAATCGCGTCGTGCTGCCGTGCGCGCCCTGTTCGGCCTGGAAGCGTTCGAGACGTCGGCGGACCTCGAGCAGCACGTGCTTGGCGACGGCGAACAGCCAGGCGCGGAACGGCATCCGCGTGCCGTCGAATCGTTCGAACACCTCGACCGCGCGCAGCCAGACCTCCTGCGTCAGGTCCTCGGGGGCGATCCGCGCGCGATCGGCTCCCAGGCGCACGCAGGCCCACGCATGCAAGGCCGGAGCCAGCGGCGTGTAGAGATCGGCCAGGCGCGGGGCGGGATCGGGCGCAGGCATCATGCCGTCGAGTCTCGCCGGGTTCGGCGCGGGTGGAGCAGGAGCGAAGTGGCGTGGCGGAACTTGCAGAAATCCGTCCTCGGCGAGTCTACCCGCGTCATCAGTAGCTGTGACGTCGGGAGGGCCATTCCCCTTCCACCCCACGCACCTGCCATGAAACCGAACCTGCTCCTCCCATTGGTCCTGGGTCTGCTTGCCCGCGGCGCGGCAAGCCAGTCCTGGGGGCCGTTGCTGACCTTCAGTTCGCCCGAATGGACCCAATCGCTCGGCGGCGGGCCCTTGGCCCAGCTCCATCCGAACGAGATCGCCCACCTGCCCTGGTCCGGCGGCTGCAGCAACGGGGTCCGCGCCGAGAAGTGGGCGCCGTCGGCCGCGTTCCAGGTGATGGCCGGCGACGAGAACGGCGATGGCCTCTATTGGAACCCGGCGCTGTGCGGGTCGATCGATGCCCTGGCGATGCCCGTAACCCTGCAGGCACCGCGCGAAGATCCGCGCTCGGTCTGGTGGTCGCCGTCGGCGCCGCTGGGGCCGATGGTCAGCGCGTCGCCGTTGCGTCCGGGCGACATGGGCAGGATCCTCGGCGCCGGGCAGGTCCAGTACCTGATCACGCAGGACCAGATCGAAACCGCGCTCGGCGTGCCGGGCTATGGCGTCGACGTCGATGCCTTTGCCTACCAGCCGGGGCTCGGCATCTACTTCTCGCTCGACAACACCCACATCCTCGCGAACCCCGGCTGCGGGCCATCGTCGCTCGTCTTCGATGGCGATCTGCTGGCGATCCCCGACAGCGCGATCACCTGGACGCTCGACTGGCGCGTCCTGAGCGTGCTGCCCAGCAGCGCCTACGTCGTCATTACCGAAGCGCAGTTCGGCACGATGCTCGCCCAGAGCCAGGTCACCGATCGCAATGGCCAGACCATCTCGACCGCGATCGATCTCGAGTCGATCGAATTCGACTTCGGCCCCGGTTCGCAGGTCACCATGCTGACGATGTGCGACAACACCGTGATCGCACTGCCCGACTTCGTGTTCGCGACCGAGTCGATGACCGGCGCGAGCCTGGTGACGACGGTGAACGGCGGCCAGTGCTACGTCGGTCCGTGCGGGTATGCCGGCTTTCCCGTGCCCTACGTGCAGACCGGTGCGGCGCTCGGCATCCAGGGCACTCCATTCCAGGGGCCGCCGAGCTGGGTCAACGGGCTCGCGTTCGCCAACACCGTGCGCTTCGTGCTCGAGCCGGAGACGCCGCACCTGCAGTACGGCCTGCTCGGCGGGCCACCGACGACGATCCACATGGGCGCCGACTTCACCTACGCCTTCACGTGGTGCGAGATCGTGCCCCCGGTCGTCGCGACGTCGTTCCCGCTGACCTTCCTGTCGGAGCACTGCTTCCCGGACTGGTACTGCCCGAGCGCCGTGCTGTGGTGGTTCAGCACCGCAACGAACGGCTTCGCCAGCTTCCCGACGCCGTCGATCCCGGTCGGCTGGAACGGCAAGCTGCTGTTCCAGAGCATCGGCTTCTACGGCCCGTTCTACGAGATCAGCACGCCGTGCGTCGTCGAGGTCGACTGACCGCGAACTCACTGCCAGGTGAAGAACGCGACCGGGCAGTAGCTGACGTTCGAGGTGCCGTTGGTCACCGTCGGCGGGCCCTGCACCGCGATCAGGTTCGTGCGCGGGCGGATGCCGACCTCGACGGTGACACCGTTGCTGGTCACCACGCCGCCCGGCGCGAACGCGTCGAGCAGCACCGTCTGGTGGCTCAGCAGGAAGTGGTTGAAGAGCTCGTTGTTCGGCACGGGATAGCTGGCCGAGAACGTGCCCGACCCCGACGTCGTGACGGTCAGCGTCGCGATGTCACCGGGCAGCAGCTGGCCGGTGCAGCTCGGGCTGATGCCGGCGAACAGGCTGGTCAGCGGGAACGCCGTCGGCGCGAGCGCGGCGCCGAGGTTGACGAAGACGACGCCGAGCGTGTTGGCCGGGCAGGTCGTGCCGGTGAGCTGCAGCGAGAGGCCGGTGCGCACGCCGCTGGCGTCGAGCTGCGGCACGCCACCGCCCGAGTGCTGGCAGCCCGGTGCGCCGAGCGTCACCGGCGAGTAGTAGTCGGCGCGGTCGAGGCGGTAGTTGAAGCTCGTGCCGCCGCCGCTGTTGCCGAGCACGCGGTACTCGACGACGAGGTTGCGGCCGTTCGGCTGCCAGACGAACGGCGTCGTCAGGTCGATGAAGAACTGGCCGTTCGGCAGCGGCGCGCTGGCGTCGCGCAGGTTCGGCAGCGTGTAGAGCGCCGGGCCGAACACGGTCGTCGGCGCGCCGTCGTAGTTGCTGTCGAAGGTCGTCGACGGCGCGATCGCGCTGGCGGTCGTGTAGCCCATGCGGATCTCGAGCTGGAGCGCGCGCCCCGCGTCCATCGTCGTCACGGTCGCGTCCTGGCGGAAGCCGAGCCGCGTGATCGCGTGGCCGGCGGGCACGGCGAGGTCGCGCTGGTCGTAGACGGCCATGACGCGCGACGTGCCGTTGGCGAACGGCAGGTTCGGCGAGTTGAACGGGCCTTCGGCGACGGCCGCGTATTCGGCGGGGAAGACGGTGGTCGACTGGGCGGCGAGGCCCGAGGCGACCAGGAGCAGGGACGTGATGCGGAGCAGGGACATGACGGGAACTCGAGATGTGCGGGGTCGGTTGCGCCGCGGCGCGCAGGTTCGGCTGCGTTCGCCGCGACGCGGGTAACCGATCCAGTGCGCGGAGTTCGGACTCGTCACACCGCTCGCCGAGAATTCCTGCCGGGAGCACTCACGTGTAGGTGAACGAGACCGTCAGCAGCCCGGGCGTGGTCGCGTTCGCGCGGATCCAGTGGGCGCTGAAGCCGGCCGGGAATTCCCGGTGCACGTAGCCGTGCGGCGGGATCACCACCTGTTCGAACTGGTGCCAGGTGCCGTCGCCGAGGAAGTCGACCTCGAGGAACACGGTAGCGGCGCCATCGCCGTTGTTCGCCAGGTGCACGCCCTTGTGCTCGTAGCCGGTCATCAGGAACGGATCCGAGACCTGGCCCGCGGCGACCTGTTTGTGCCAAAAGACCGCGCCCCAGCCCTGCGGCTTGCCCCATTGCCACAGCTCGTCGATGTGGCCGAACCACAGCCCCGACTGCGGCTGGCCGACGGCGTTGTCGGTCTGATCGCCGGCCAGCACCAGCATGCCGCGCCACGTCAGCAGGTCGGGGCAGATGCGCAGGTGGGTGCAGATCGGCCGGATGCCGCGCACCTGGCCGCCGTAGACCATCGGCGGCAGATCGAAGAACGTGCCGAACGCGTCCATCAGGTAGCGCTCGGTCTGCACTTCGCGGATGCGCATCCACTCGGTGTTCCAGGTGTGGTCGAACGACTGCGAGCCCTTCGGCAGGCGGTAGCGGCGCCACGCACCGCCGTGCAGCACGCGCAGGATCACCGAGCCGCGATCCCAGCCGAGCGCATAGAGCGTGTTGCCGTAGCGGCCGCCGGCCGTGGGGTTCTGCTTGCCGGCGACCTCGACGAACGGATTGCGCTCGAGCACGGTCCACGTCGTGCCGTCCCACTCGGCGAGTCGGCCCGCGGCACGTTCGCCGAGATACTCGGGCTCCTCGTAGGTGTTGTTGGCGACGACGAGCCGGCCCTGCGCGGTGAACGCGCCCTTCCAGTGCGGTTGCGCGCCTTCGGGCAACTGCGTGGCCGCGGTGACGTCGGCGACCTGTTTGCAGGTGAGCGTCGCGACGTCGACCTCGAACAGCAGCCCTTCCATCGTCAGGAAGTAGACGAAGTCGCGCGGCGCGGTCAGGTGGCGCGCGGTCGCGGTCAGCCGGTGGCTGGTCAGCGCCGCGATCGTGCGCACGCGACCGTCGGCGTCGATCGCATGAGGCCCGAGGAACACCTGCTTGGACTCCCAGCGCGTCCTGCGGCCGCAACCAAGGGTTGCGCGGCGCTGCGCGCCGCCAGAAGGGGCCGCAGGCGCGC
>CAYMRG010000462.1:0-4674 GCA_964392555.1 uncultured candidatus Brocadiaceae bacterium | reverse complement strand
CGCCTGCCGTTCGATCGCCGCGAGCTGCGCCGTCACGGCGGCACGCTGCGCCGCCGTGAGCCGCGCGTTCGCCAGCAGCGTGCGCGCGGCTTCGGCGCGGCGCGCGAGTTCGCGCGCCGGCACACCGTCCAGCACGGGCGCGTCGCCGAGCGCGGTGACCGCGGCCTCGATCTGGCGCTGCGTGGTGTTCCGTTCGGCGGCGAACCAGATGGCGCCACCGAGCGCCAGGGCCGCGCCCGCGGCGACGTACCAGCGGTGGCGGCGGCGCCAGTGGCTGCGCAGCGCGTGCCACGGGCTGCGGCGCGCGGCGAGCACCGGTTCGTCGGCGAGGAAACGTCGCAGGTCGCCGGCGAACTGCTGCGCCGTCGCGTAGCGATCGGCCGGATCGGGGGCGAGCGCGCGCCGGCAGATCGCGGCGAGCGCCGGCGGCACGTCGGCGTTCCTGGCGCGGGGGTCGACGTGGCGCGGCGACTGCAGCTGGCGCAGGACCTCCTCGATCGTGCGCCCGGCGTACGGCAGCGTGCCGGTCAGCAGCTCGTAGAGGATCACGCCGGCCGCCCACAGGTCGTCGGCCGTGCGCGGCCGCGGTCGCCGCAGCGCCGCTTCGGGGCTGAGGAACGACGGCGTGCCGAGCAGCACGCCGGGCAACGTGACGCCGGGGCCGTCGCCGCCGTGCGCGAGGCCGAAGTCGACCAGCTTGGGGTGGCCGTCGCCGTCGAGCATGACGTTCGACGGTTTGACGTCGCGGTGGGCGATGCCGTTGCGGTGCGCGTAGGCGAGCGTCTCGAGCAGTTCGGCGGTCAGCCGGACGACGCGGTCGTGGCGCCGCGGTTCGTTGCCGAGCAGCGGCTGGCGCAGTTCGGCCATCGCCGTCGCGAGGTCGCGGCCGCGGACCAGCTCCATGCCGAAGTAGAGCCAGCCCTGTTCGGTGCCGCTGAACAGCACCTTGACGATGCCGGGGTGGTCGAGCGCGGCGAGCGTGCGCGCCTCCTTGGCGAAGCGCGCCAGGAAGTCGTCGCGGTCGGCCAGCTCGGCCCGCATCAGCTTGATCGCGATGTCGCGCCCGAGGTCGAGCTGGCGGGCGCGCAGCACTTCGCCCATCGCCCCGCTGCCGAGCACCTCGTACAGCTCGCAGCCGGCGATAGGGCGGGGGCGCGGCGGCGGGGTGCCCGGTGGCGGCAGGCCGGCGAAGTACTCGTCGATGAACTCGGCGTCGCGCAACCGTTGCGCCAATTCGTCCCGGATGTCCGGCTCGACGTCGGCCAGCGCGGCCGTGGCGTCCGCAGCGCGCAGCAGGCGCTCCAGCCAGGCGTCGATCCGAGCCTCACGCGCGTCGTCCATCGTTCGCCCCGAGCCGCAGGATTGGCCGAACCGGTCGCGGTAACCGCCGATTCCCGATAGAAATGCCAGCCTACCGCATGCCCGAGACGACGCAATTGCTGCAGCGATGGCGCGATGGCGACCGGTCCGTGATCGGCGACCTGGTCGGCAGGCAGTTGCCGTTCGTCCGCGCGCGCGTCCGGGATCTGCTCGGCGACGAGTTGCGCCGCAAGGTCGCGACCGACGACGTCGTGCAGGAGGCGATGGTGGAGTTCCTCAGCTACGGACCGCGCTTCGTGCCGGCCAACGAACGCCAGCTCGGTGCGCTGCTCGCGCGGATCGTCGCCAACACGATCTGTGACCAAGGGGCATGGTTCCGCGCGGCCCGCCGGCGGATGGCGCGCGAAGCGCCGCTCGGCAGCACGGCGGAGCTGGTGCCGGCGCAGGAGCGCGATCGCCCGGACGAAGGGGCTGCCCACGGCGAGCTGACCGCCCGGCTGCGACTCGCCGTCGAACTGTTGCCCGAGCGCGATCGTCAGGCCGTGCTGTGGCGCGAATGGGAGAAGTTGCCGTTCGCCGAACTCGGCAGCCGCTGGGGAATGACCGAGGAGGGGGCGCGCACCGTGCACCGTCGGGCGATCGCGCGGCTGCGCGAGGTGATGACGCAGTTGCGGCACGGCGACGTCGACGGCGCGATCGCCGAGTGATGGTGGGTTCGGCGTCCGTTCGCCTCCCGCGGCCGACGGATTTCCAACTTTCCTCCGGCCGATCGCGGAACGACGGCGCCTGTGACGCCATGGTCGGTCGTCTGTGCGGCGATCGGCCCCTGCCGGTGGGGTGCCTCGCGGTGTTCCGCCGGTGAGCGAGAGATGTGCAAGGGAGGGTGATCGCCTGACGGGAGGCGGTCACCCGTTTTTTTGTCGCGCGAAACCTCGCTCCGCCCCGCGTAGGATCGCACCCGTCTCGTGGTCAGCGCGATCGTCGTCAACTGGAACGGCAGGGACTACCTGCCTCGATGCCTGACCGCGCTGCTGGCCCAGCAGCCGCCGCCGGACGAGGTGCTGCTGGTCGACAACCACTCGACCGACGGTTCGCGCGAACTGGTCGCCGAGCGCTTTCCCTCGGTGCGGGTGCTCGACACCGGTCGCAACGCCGGGCCATGCCACGCGCGCAACGTCGGCGTCGCCGCGGCACGCGACGAGCTGTGCCTGCTGCTCGACAACGACGTCGTCCTGCAGCCGGGGGCGCTGGCGGCGCTGCTCGACGCCGCCGCCGGCGACCGGCGGGCGGCGATGCTGCAGGCCCGTTCGGTGTGCGGCGACGACCCGACGATCGTCCACTACGACGGCGGCGACCTGCACTTCCTCGGCACGCTCGTGCTGCATAACTGGTATCGCCCGCTGGCCGCGGCGAACGACCCCGACGGGCCGGTCGGCGCCGCGATCGCGCTGTGCTTCCTGACCAGGAAGTCGGTCTACGAGGCCGTCGGCGGCTTCGACGAGCACCTGTTCATCCTCTACGAGGACAACCAGTTCTCGTACAAGCTGCGGCTGCGCGGCCACACGATCCGGCTGGTGCCGCAGGCGCTGTGCACGCACCTCGCCGGCACCGCGGGACTGTCGGTGCGCGGCGAGGCCGCCCACTACCCGGGCCGTCGGACCCACCTGCACAGCCGCAACCGCTGGTACGTGCTGCTGACCTGCATGCGCTGGCGCACGCTGCTGCTGACCGCGCCGGCGCAGCTCGTCTACGGCGTCGTCTACGCGGCGTTCGGCCTGCGCCGCGGCCACCTCGGCGACTGGCTGCGCGGCAAGTGGGACCTGCTGAAGCTGCTGCCGACCGCGGTCCGCGAACGGCGGCGGGCGCAGGCGCAGCGCACGGTGCCGGATCGCGCGCTGCTGGTCGCCGCGCCGATGACGGTCAACCCGGGGCTCGCCGCGCGCGGTGGCGCGGCCTGGCTGCGGCGGTCGCTGGATCGCTTCTTCGCCGGCTACTGGTGGCTGGTGCGGAGGCTGTGTGGCTGAGCGCGCCGGCGACGACGGGCCGCGGATCGCCGCGCTGGTGCTGAACTGGCGCCAGCCCGAGCTGACGGCGGTCTGCCTCGCCGACCTGCTGGCCGCGACGACGCCGCTGCACGTGCTGGTCGTCGACAACGGGTCCGGCGCCGACGTCGCGCGCGACCTCGAACGGCGCGTCGCGGCGGCCGCGGTGCCGTCGCGCCATCGCGTGACGTTCCTGGCGCTGCCCGACAACCTCGGCTTCACCGGCGGCATGAACCGCGGCATCGCCTGGGCGCAGCAGGCGGGCTGCGAATTCGTGCTCGTGCTCAACAACGACCTGCGGTTGCCGCCCGACTTCGTCGCGCCGCTGGTCGCCACCCTGCAGAACGATCCGCGCGTCGCCGCCGTCGGGCCGACCGTGTTGCATCCCGACGGCACGGTCTGGGCCGAAGGCGGTCGCCGTGGCTTCTGCGCCAACGGCCTGGTGCTGATCGGCCACGGCGGGTCGCCGCGGCCGCGCACGCACGGCCCCGAGGCGGTGCCGTTCCTGCCCGGCGCGTGCGTGCTGTTCCGCACCGCGGACCTCGCCGCGGTCGGCGGCTTCGACGACCGCTACTTCATGTATTGGGAGGACGTCGACCTCTGCGATCGGCTGCGCGCGCACGGCGGCGAGATCGTCTGGCTGCCGTGGGTGCAGGTCGTGCACGCCTCGGGTGCGTCGTCGGGCGGCGGCCGGTCGCCGTTGCGCAAGTTCCTGATGGCCTGCAACTCGGTGCGCTACCTGCGCCAGCACGGCGGCCTGCGCGGCTGGCTGGCGTTCGCGCTGTTCGACCTGCTGCTGTGGCCGGTGATCCTGCCGGCCGGGCCGCGCGCGGCGCTGGCCAAGCTGCGCGGCATGTGGGCGGGGCTGTGCGGCCACCGCGCCGGCGCGGCCGACGTCGCCCGCTACCTGGCGCCGCGCTGACGCCCGCGGTCGCGGCCGGGCGGGTTCGCCGCCGCGAACTGCGCGGCGAACGCCGCCGCGTCGGCGGTGCGCAGCGCGTCGCGCAGCCGATCGAGCCGTTCGCGTTCGTCGGCGGGCAGCAGCAGGTCCTCGCGGCGCGTCGCGGTGGCGACCGGGTCGGGCCAGCCGTCGGCGCGCAGCGCGACCTCGCTGTTGCCGCGGCCGAGCAGCTCGTCGCGGATCGCCGCGTCGAGGCGGGTGCCGTCGGCGAGCGCGGTCGCCACGACGGTCAGCGTGCCGCCTTCCGCGCAGGCGCGCGCCGCGGCGAACAGGCGTTTGCCGAGCAGCAGCGCGCCGACGTCGAGCCCCGGGCTCAGCTGTCGCCCGGTCGGCGGGGTGTCGAGGTTGCAG
>CAYMRG010000461.1:0-4692 GCA_964392555.1 uncultured candidatus Brocadiaceae bacterium | reverse complement strand
ACCTCGCCGAACAGCGCATCGACGTCGTCGCCGTGGTCCTGCTGGCCCGCCACGTGGCGCAGCAGGTTCACCAGCTCGCCGTCGCGGTGGTCCATGTCGGCCAGTGCCTGGAAGTGGGCCTCGGCCTGGCGAACCGCACCGATCCGGTAGAGCACCTCGGCGAGCAACCGCCGCGCCTGGGGTTCGCGGGCATCCATGGCGATCGCCCGTTCGAGGCAGCGCACCGCCTCGAGGCCCTCGCGGGCGGCGAGATCGCGGTAGAAGTTCAGCAGGCGCGCCTGGCCGAGCACCAGCCATGCCCCCGGATCCTCCGGAAAGCGCACGCTCCACTCCTGGCAGGTCGCGTGCAGTCCCGCGGCATCGCCGAGCTCGATCAGCAGCTCGGTCATCTCATGGAACAGCTTGGGACTTGGCGCCCGCGTCAGCTTCGCGCGCAGATCACCGGCGCGCTGTTTGTTCAGGCCGCGGCGCGCGCAGTCGTAGAGCTTGCGCAGCTCGGTGGCCTTCGGGAACAGCGTCAGGCCGTCCTCGGCCACGCGCTGCGCCTTGTCGTGCATGTCGAGGTTGATGTAGACCTGCCCCAGGTCGACGAAGGTCGAGGGCGAAGGCTCCTCGCGCGCTCGCAACTCGAGCCGCCGCAGGTCCTTCCAGATCTTCATCCGTTGGATCAGATGCATTTCGTTTCCCCCGCCGTGGCGCTAGCGGAACAGGACCACTTCGCCGGTCGACGTCGGCAGCGCGACCGACAGATCGTCGATTCCCGGTGAGCCGGGCGCGGTCGCCTGGTCTGCGAATTCCCATTGCACGGACATCGCGTCGAGCTGGATCGCCAACAGAACGTCCTGGGCCAGCGTCTTGCGCGTGCGCGGTCGACGCACCTGCACCAGCGCACGGTTGCCCTGCACGCGGATGCCGCGTTGGAGCGGCGCGCCGAGCTGGACGCTGTCGCGTTCGCGGCCGGTCGCGAGGTCGAGCGCGAACAGGCGATCGTCGCGGCCGGCGACCAGCAGGTCGTCGCCGGCGATCGCCATCTCACCGTCGCCGACGGTGCGGCCGACGGAGACCGTCCAGAGGATGCGCCCTTCGGCCGGATCGACCGCACGCAGGTTGCCATCGGCCGCGGCGAAGAAGACCTGGCCGCGGCTGGCGAGGACCCGCGAGGTGATGGCGGCCGGACTGCGCAACACGGACTGGACCCGGCCATCGGCGGCGTCGAGGGTCATCAGCCGGCCGTCGGTCGTGCCGAGGTAGACGACGCGCCGCTCGATCGTCGGCGGACCGGCCAGGGCCGAGTCCAGCGACACGGTCCACAGCGGCGTCGCGGTCGCCTGCTCCCAGCAGTGCACGACCTGGTCGCGATCGACGGCGCAGACGCGGCCATCGGCGACCGTGAGCTCGGCGACCACGCCCGAAGGCACCGCGACCGGCCAACCGCTGACGCCCGTCGAACGGTCCAGCGCGAAGCAATCGATCGTGCCGTCGTTGGTGACGTAGAACACGCGCCCGCCCTGGATGACCGGCGTCGAGTCGACGGCGCGCAGGCCATCGAGGTCGATGACGCGCTGCGCCGAACCGTCGGTGCGGGCGATCCCCAGGCGGCCGCCGCGCAGGCCGACGGCGAACCAGCCGTCGCCGACCCCGACCCCGGTCTGCACCGGCGCGGCGAACGCCACGCGGCGATCGGCGACGATCGCCAGCACCGCCTCGACCTCGGCCTGGGCGGTCGGATCGAACGCGATCTGGCGCGGTTCGAAGCCGTCCTTCGTCACCGTCACGGCGACCGTCTTCGCGTCGCCGGGGCACAGCACCAGCGACGGGGTCGCGATCGGCTCCTTGTGGCCGTCGACCTCGCGCAGCATCGGCACGCCGTCCTGCACCAGCAACGCGCCCGCCGGACGCGTCCTGACGAACACCGGGATACCGACGCGGCGAGCGCTCTGCGTGCTGTCGTAGTCCTTGCGCAGCTTCAGCGCGGCGGTACGCGCCGCCTGCCAGTTGCCGGCCGCCATCTGCTCGTCGTAGCGCGCCGCGAGCTCGCCGGCCTCGGCGAGGAAGTCGCGCAGCCGCACCCAGGTGCGTTCGAGCTGCTGTTCGAGCGCCCACTGCATGTCCTCGGCGGCCCCCGCCTTGGCCACCAGCTCCTTGACGCGCTCCAGGGCCGCCAGCGACTCCTCCGGATGACCGGCCATGAACTGCTCGCGATGCTTGGCCCATTCGCCGAGGTAGGCGTCGCGCAGCTTCGCCTGCTCGTGCTGCCGACTGGCCTTTTCGGCCTCGAGCTTGGCCTCGAACCGCTTCTGCGCGGCCTCGATCTGCTGCAGCTCGCCCTCCGCCTTGGCGACCGCGGTCGTCAGCGGATGCGTCGTCAGGAACTCGCGGAACGGGGCCGCGGCGCCGGCGTAGTCGTCGCGCGCCAGCAGCTGCTGCACGTCGATTCGGCCGAGGTCCTCCTCGGCCTTCTCGTTGTAGAACCAGAAGCCGACCCCGCCGACCACCAGGAGCAGGAACAGCACCGCCAGCGCACTCAACAGACGCGAACGGCGACGCGAGCGCTCGTCGAACTCGTAGAGCTTGCGGACGCGTTCCGAGATGTCGGTGCGGCTGCGGTCGACCAGCAGGATCTTCTGCAGGTAGGCCACGGCCTCGATCGGCTTGCCATGGCGGACCAGGTCCTCGGCGATCGACTCGTAGAGCTCGGCGACGCGCTTCTGGTCGCCGGCCTTGACGTGCACGTTGACCAGCGCCTTCTTGAGGTCGGGGTCTTCGGGCTCGACCAGCAGCAGCCGCTCGAGCAGCGCACGCACGCGCTTGATGTCGCCGAACTCGAGCAGCAGGTCGACGAGCTGCTTGCCCTCGGCCAGCGGATCGAAGTTTGGCAGCGACACGCGCGACTCGCCGAGCGTCAGGTCGACGAGGCGTTCGCGCGCCTGCAGGTCGGTGGGAACGAGCTGCTTGACCTCGAACAGCTTCCTCGCCGCCCCGGCGCGGTCGCCGTTCGCGGCGCGATGCTCGGCCTCGCACTCGAGATGGTAGATCGCGTGCTCGTACTCTTCGGCGGCCTGGTAGGCGGTCGCCGCCAGCGAGTGCACCTCGGGGACGCCGACGCCGAGGCCGACGGCGCGCTCGTAGAGGCTGATCGCGTCCTGCAGGCGCGATTCGCTCATGCACTCCGCCGCCATCGGCAGCAGTTCCTCGGCGGCGACCGGTGCGACCGCACCGCCGTCGAGCATCTGGCTCAGGACCTTGCAGACCTGGAAGTTCGACAGCCCGGTCAGTTCGACGACGCGGGCGACGTTCCGCCGCCCGTCGAGCAGCTCGAACACCGAAGGACCTTCGTTGCCGTAGTCGTCCGCCGAGATCTGCGGCGCCGTCGCGACGAACACCTCGGCGGTGGTCGGCACGCGCTCGCTGATGTAGGCCCACTCGTCGATGCGACGGGCAGCCTCCATGATCACGCTGTCGCAGTTGAAGAAGAACCGCTGGTCGACGATCCCGTCGCAACCCTCGATGTGGTCGACCCCCTCGTGGAACTCGAACTTCGCGTCGCGATTGAAGATCAGGTCGTAGACGTCTTCTTCGAGTTCGGTGCGGTACTGGTCCTCGAGTTCCGCCGCCTCGAGGTAGCCGCCCGCCAGCAGGCTGTCGGTCAGCGGCTGCCCCATGCGCGCCGCATGGTCACGAACCTCCTCGACGGCGCTTTCGGTCAACCGCCCCGAGCGGACGAACGCCGCGACGACGCGTTCGAGGATCCGGTGCAGGTTGTGCTGCGGCGAGACACCCCGCTGATCGAAGTAGAGGATCCGCCAGGACTTGGCCGCCTGGATGCTCAGCAGACCGACCTTCTTGTTGAGGGCCAGCATCTGGAACACCTGGGCCAGGTCTACGCTCGCTAGATCGCCTCGAAGTGCCATGGGTGTGCGTTGCCGGGTGGGTATCCCCGAGTCCAGCGCGCCTATCGACAACCCCGGGAACCACGTTGAGGCCATGCCGAAAAACCGCACGGCATCGGCGCGGCGCCGCGCACCCTGGCAGGCAACAACCGCGGGGCAGGCCGGAGCGAGCGACGGGCCGGGCGGATGATTCCGGGTCCGGCGCCGGCGCTCGCCTTGCCCGATGGCCGGCCGGGCCCTACTCTCCGCACCATGGGTCTCGTCGGTCGGTGCCTGCAGCGGATCGCGGCGGCGTTTCACGCGCTGGCCGGCCGCGTCACGTACCGCCTGGGCTGGCGAGCGCACGCGCGGCGCCACTTCGAACAGGTGCTGATGCTGCGCGGCGACGACTTCGGCGCCTACGTGCACCTCGGCCTGATCGCGTTCGGTGCGGGTGATTACGCCGGTTGGCGACGCGAGTATGAACATGCGCGCCGCACCGATCCCGATCGCTTCGCGCGGCTGCGGCATCCGTTCGAACTGTTCGAGCCGCGGCTGGCGGGTACCGAGTTCGACGGCACGCGCGACCGCGCAACCTGGCGCACCATGCGGCCACTCGCCGGCGGCATGCCGCGCCGCCTGCGACTGCGCGGTGACGACGAGGCGCGCCGACCGGAGCCGACCGGCGAGACACCGGCGATGTTCGACCCCCAGGCGCTGGCCGACGCACTGCACGAGACCGACACGCGGCGTGACGGCCTGCCAGCCGATGGCCAGCGGTCCGCGCTGCTGCGCGACGATTGTGGCTCGACCGCCGAACGCC
>CAYMRG010000460.1:0-4700 GCA_964392555.1 uncultured candidatus Brocadiaceae bacterium | reverse complement strand
AGTGGGCGTTGGGCACCAGCAGCACCTGCAGGTCGGTGTGTGGCAGTTTGCGCAGCCCGGCGAGGTCGCGCCGCACGACCTGGGCACGCGACAGGAACAGCCGCTCCAGCTCCGGCACGGCGTGACGGCGCCATTGCGCCTCGTCGTCGGCGGTGCCGCAGGTCTCGGGCAGCAGCCGTTCGCGGACGCGCGCGTCGTTGCTCTCGAGCAGCATCGGCACGCCCTTCAGCGTCTCGACGCTGGCCGGCGTCAGGCCGCCGAACACGAACCCTTCCTCGACGCGCGCGACCCACATGGCTCAGTCCTCGCCCTCACCCATCGACCACCTCGAGGGTGGTCAGCAGATGGTGCGCCTGCAGCTTCTGCGCATACATCTCGGCCTGTTCGCGGGCGCCGGTCCAGACGATCGAACGGCCGTCCTGGTGCACCTCCATCATCAGCCGGTGCGCCTTGTCCTGCGCGTAGCCGAACACCTGCACGAAGACCTTCGTCACGTAGGTCATCAACGTCACCGGATCGTCGTGGACGATGACGTTCCAAGGCGGCGCCAGGGCGGTTTCGGGCCGAGTCTTGGTCTCGGTCTTCTCCTTGGTCGCGGCGCGGGGGAGGATCACGCGCGCCACTGTAGCACGCCGCCGGCCAGGCCACAGGCCGGCGCCGCGAATCGCGTCACCACGACTCGGAGGCGCCGCCGAGCTTCAGGATCGCGCGCCATTCGCCGGCGGTGATCGGCTGCACCGACAACCGGCTGCCGCGCTGCAGCAGCACCATGTCACGCAGCGCCGGCTCGGCCTTGCAGCGATCGCGCGTCACCGGTTCGGCGAACGGCGCGACGCAGGCGATGTCGACCTGGAACCAGCGCGGGTCCGCCGGATCGCTGTCGGGATCGTGGTATGGGCTGTTCGCTTCGAACGCCGTCGGATCCGGATAGCCGGCGCGCGTCACCCGTGCGATGCCCTGGATCGCCATCGGCTCGGCGTTGCTGTGGTAGAACAGCACGCCGTCGTCGACCTGGATCTCGTCGCGCAGCAGGTTGCGCGCCTGGTAGTTGCGGACGCCGTTCCAGAACGTGCTGCGGTCGCGTTGCAACTGCACGAACGAGTAGCTCTCCGGCTCGGACTTGAACAGCCAGTAGCGGCGGGCTCGGGCGCGGGGCGGCATGCCGGCACGGTAGGGCCGCAGGCCACCGGCGCAAGCGCGCGCTCACTCCCAGAGGCTGCGCAGCTGCTTGCCGACGAACGGGCTGACCTCGAATCCGACGGCCGTCGTCGCCCCGGCCTGGACGATCAGCGGCAGCTCGCCGCCGCGCACCCAGACCCGCAGGTGCGTCAGCTCGTCGCCGGTCTCGCGGCAGAGCTTGACCGTCCAGTCGGCGTCGCCGAACGCGGCCTTGCGCAGGTCGACGGCGCGGTCGCCGCGCAGGTCGCGCAGCACGTCGTTGACGAAGCCGCCGACCTCGTCGCGCGGCGTCGCGTCGCCGCCCCGCGTCCAGTGGCCACCGTCGTTGCGGTAGACGATCGCGGCGCCGTCGCGCGGCTGCAGCTCGACGCGGCCGACGACGGGGACCTTGGTCAGCACGTCGCGCTGGCAGTAGTCCGTCCAGGGCCGGAACAGCGCCTCGAGCTGCTGCCGCCCCGCGACGACGATGTTGGCCGGCTCGTCGGCGCGGCAGACGAAGCGCGCCGGCTGGTCGCCGGCCGTGGTCGGCGCGCCGACCCACAGGGTCCACTGCGGCTTCTGGTCGGGGCCGATCACGGCGACCGTCAGGCGCTCGGCGCCGAGGCCGTAGCGCGGGTCGTTGGGGTCGGGCGGCTGGGCCGCCCCGGCGCCGACGAACTCGATCGCGAACAGGTTGCTGATCGCCTGGATCGCCTCGACGCAGGCGGTCGCATCGGCGGGGAACTCGATCGGCTCGGCGATCCGCCACTCGCTGGTCGCCGACTCGCGACGCAGCCGGATCCGCTCGCCGCGGCCCTGGCCGGGATCGATCGCGAGGTCGAGCACCTTCTCGTAGGCGCCCTGGACCGGCAGCAGGATGCGCGCGCGCAGCTCGTCGACGGCGTTGCCGAAGATCTGCGAGTACTGCACGTTGCCGCTGAGGAACACGACCTTGCGGTTCGGCATCTGGCCGTAGAGCTGCCCGCCTTCGAGCCACAGCCGCACCTCCTCCTCGCCGGCCGCGCCGCGCGCGACGATCGCGACCTCGGGCTCGCGGTCGGGGAAGCGCACGGTGCCGGGCACGAACGAGTCGACGCGCAGCGACAGCACCGTCGTCAGGAAGCGCATCGCGACCGCCGGGTCGGCGCGCATCCGGCTCGGCGACAGCATCAGCCATTCGCCCTTCTCGAGCTTCAGGTGCAGCGGCTCCAGCTTGCCGGACGCCGTCCGCAGGTCGACGCGCAGTTCGCTGGTGGTCGGCGCTTCGTTGTGGAAGACCTGGTGCTCGCGCAGGTCCTCGAGGCCGACCTGGACGCTCTCGACCAGGCCCTGGCCACCTTCGTAGATGACGCCGTCGCGGCGGACGAAGCGCGTCGTGCCGAGCGGCCCCGGGCCGCCGACGTCGACATGGATCGTCGTGCCGTCCGGCCACTCGACGTCGAACACCAGCTCGGGCGGCACGAGGCCGGCCTGCTTGCGATCGTCCTCGACGCCGTCACGCAGCGGCGTGCGGCGCATCTGCACCGCGTTCCAGATGTCGAACAGCTGGCGCAGGCGGCCCTTCGCCACCTCGTCGTCGAGCGGCTCGACGAGCCGGAAGGCACCGCCGTCCTGCCGGCCCACCACTACCTGCGGCCGCCCCTGCAACTGCCAGCGGACCCGCCGGCTGTCCTCGAGCCGTCGCCCGTCGAGCACCGAGCGTTCGGCGACCTCCTCGACCTTGGGCTTGGCGTCCGTGAAGTGGAGAACGGCGGCGAGACCGCCGACGACCAGCAGCAGCAACAGCAGCGTGCGCCAACCCATCAGACCCTCCGCCGGATCACGAACACGAGCAGCCCGAGCGCCAGGAAGGCGCCCGGCACGCCGTAGACCAGCAGGTTGCCGATCCGCGCCAACTGCGGCTCCTTGAGATCGAGCTGGCGCGCCTCGTAGCGCGCGCCGCGGATGTCGAGCAGCACGCGCCGCTCCGCCATCCAGTTGCAGATGTTGTAGGCGAGATCGCCGAACAGCGGCAGGCCGGTGTTGTTGGCGAACACGCCGGACACGACGATCGCCTGGCCCGTGCTCGGCGTGGCTGCTGCCGGCGTACCGGCCGCGGGCGCAGCGGCCTGCCCGCCGTCGGTCGCGACCTGGAAGGCCATGCCCACGCAGAACTGCCGCAGCGCGATCTGCGGCGCGCGCAGATCGGGGAAACCGTCGGCGTCCGGCACCGCGAGCCAGCCCTGCGGGCCGGTCAGCAGCAGCGCTTCGCTGCTGACGCCCTGGTCGTTGGCGGTCCGTTCGACGATCGCCCGCGCGCCGGCGACCTCGAGCGGCCGCTGCGCATCGGCGATCCGGCGCGTCACCGGGTGCCGGCTGTTGACCTGCAGCTGCAGCTTGCTCACGCCCTCGGCGCCGTCGTACCCGCGGCCACCGCTGCGCCCGCTCGCGTCGGGGATCATGTGGAACACCGGCTGGGCGGTGAGCTGGTAGCCGAGCAATTCGCCGAGCTTGCCACCGCGCGGGTTCCAGCTGTCGAGCGTCGTCCAGTCGACCGGCGAGAACGCGTAGTCGACGAACAGCCGACCGCCGCGCTTCAGGTACGCGAACAGCGTCTGTGCGTCCTGGTCGGTGAACTCCTTGCTGGGTTCGAGCACCACCACCAGCGCGGCGTCGGCCGGCACGCCGCCGGGCGACTGCAGGCTCAGCTCGCGGACCTCGAAGCCCTGGCGCGCCAGCCCTTCGAAGAAGCCGCCGTAGGCGTTGGCCCGATTGCCGTAGAGGTCGAGCGTCGGCGGCGAGTACGACTTCAGCAGGTAGACGACCGGCTTGCCTTGCACGAGCAGGGCCTTCAGCGCCGACGAGATCGCCTGCTCGCCCTTGTAGTCCTTGAGCACCGGCACCGTGGCGCGCGGTACCGGCGACGGCCGCGCCGCCGGCTGGTCGATCTCCGCCAGATCGGCGAGCAACGACAGCTTGCGGAAGCGCCGCTCGCCGCCCTTCTGCCGCACCGCGACGACGATCGTGTCGATCTCGGCCGCCTGGTAGTCGAACGCCTGGGCCGCATCGCGCGTGCCCTGCGTGTCGCGGTAGAAGTCGTGGTCGTAGATCGTCACCGACTCGCCGCCGAGCCACTGGTAGCGGCGCAGCAGGAGGCGCGTCAGGTCGCGCAACCGCGTGCGGATCGCCAGCACCTGCCCCTGCGCCTCGTCCTGGGCAGTGCCCGGCATCGGCGGGAAGAACAGGTGGAACTCGATCTCCGCCGACTTGCCGCGCAGATCGTGCAGCAGCTCCTCGGTGACCGGGTCGACGCTGTTGATGCCCTGCGGCGTCAGGTCGATCAGCGATTTCAGCGCCGGCCGGGACGCGACCCAGACCAGCATCACCCACACCACCAGCATCAGCACCGCGGTGGCCAGCAGGTTGGCGAGGACGCCGAAGCGACGGCGGTTCATGCGGCCCTCCGCGACGCGAGGCTGACGGTCGTCAACATCAGGAAGAAGGCGATGCCGCCGACGTAGAACGCGACCTGGCTGGTGTCGATCAGCCCGCGCGCGAACCAA
>CAYMRG010000459.1:0-4716 GCA_964392555.1 uncultured candidatus Brocadiaceae bacterium | reverse complement strand
CTCGTGCACGTCGGTCAGCACCGGCAGACCGAGCTCGCGCTTCACGGCGGCGAGCACGGCGAGCCCGTCATCGACGCCGAGGCCGCGGAAAGCCTTGCCCGAGGTCCGGTTGGCCTTGTCGAAGCTGCTCTTGAACACCAGCGGCACGCCCGCCGTGGCGCACGCGGTCTGCAGCGCCGCGGCGTGCCGCAGGCAGTGGTCGCGGCTCTCGATCACGCAGGGTCCGGCGATCAAGGCGAACGGCCGTCCGCCGCCGAAGGCCACGTTGCCGACCCGCACCTCGCGCACGCTGCTCGTCATGAGGCGCGCCATGCTACCCATTCGCCGGGCCGTTTCGCAGTCCGTCACCGCGTGGGAGGTGCCCTGGACAGCCGCCCGGCCGCCCGTAGCGTGCGCGCATGCCCGTTCGCCTCGTCCCGCTCGCCGTCGCCGCGCTCGCGGTCTGCGCCGGCCGCGCCAGCGGGCAGTGCCTGCCGCTCGTCGCCGGCGCGCCGATCGCGCTGGCGAACGCCGACGAGGCGCTGTCCGCGCCGCTGCCGCTGAACCTGACATTCCCGATGGCCGGGGCGGTCGGCGGCAGCTTCACGCATTGCGTCGTGTCGACCAACGGCGTGCTCTACCTGACGCAGGGCGGCGCGGCGGCCGGCGCTGCGACGTTCGACTGGGGCGGCGTCGCGTCGCTGCGCGGCGCACCGGGTGCGGCACCGCGCATCGCGCCGTTCTGGAGCGACCTGTGGGACGCGGTGCCCGGCGCCTGGCAGGTGACGATCGACACCGCGATCGCCGGGCGCTGCGCGGTGACCTGGAGCGACGTCGCCGAGTGGGACCAGCACCAGCCCGCGAAGTCGTGCACCGCCGAGCTGTTCGCCGACGGCGTGATCCGCTTCACGTGGTCGGCCGGCGCGATCGACCGCAACCCGGTGACGATCGGCGTGTCGATCGGCGACGCCGTGCCCGATCCGGGCGCGACCGACCTGTCGATCGGCGCGACCGCGACCGGTGGGCTGGTCTACGAGATCCTGCAGCCGGGGGCGTTCGACCTCGCGGCGCAGCAGATCACCTTCACGCCGAACGGTCTCGGCTACGACGTCGCCGCGACCTGCGTGGCGGCGTCGCATGCGCCGGTCGGCGCCGGCTGCTACGCGCTCAGCGACTCGGCGTACGAGGTGTTCGCCGACGCGGTGGTGGCGAGCGCAGCCCTGACCAACGAGTCGCTGGTGTTCACGCCGAACGCGGTCGCCTACACCGCGCAGTGGGGCGGTGCGGCCTGGTTGGCGGCGCAGGCGCCGGTGCCGCTGCTGCTCGGCGACGACGACGAGTTCGTCTACCTGCTGCCGCAGCCGCTGCCGAGCCCGTTCGGGCAGTACGGCGAACTCACCATCCACGCCAACGGCATCCTCGGCCTCGGCAACCAGCCGTTCACGTTCCCCGGCTCGACGAGCGCCGAGCCAACCGTCGGCGCCATGCTGGCGAACGCCGCGACGGCGTTCTACGCCTGGCACGACTACGATCCGAGCGAGCCCGGCAGCGCGCCGGTCACCGCCGAGGTGCTGCCGGTCGGTGGCGAAACGGTGCTGTGCGTGGCCTGGGACGGGGTCGAGAACCGCCCTTCCGGCGTGGTCAACGCGAGCCGCATGCAGTTCCAGGTGAACCTGACGACCGGCGTCGTGGCGATCGTCTGGGACCACGTCGACGACGATCCGAGCAGCGCCGCCGGCAGCGCCCACCTGATCGGGTTCTCGCCCGGCGGCCCGTCGCAGGACGCGGGTGCCACGCTGTTCGCGAGCGCGAGTCCGCTCGCGCTCGGTCTCGCCAACCTGGCACCGCTGGCGCTGACCGTCGCGCCAACGCCGATCTCGACGCCCTACTCCGGCACCGCCCTCACCTATACGGCAACGGCGATCCCGGTGTTCACCTCGGGCACCAGCATGTTCGTCGGCGTGCTCGCGTTGAGCCTGACCGCCGGCAGCGGTGTCGACCTGTCGACGGTCGGCATCGACAGCCCGGGCTGTGCGCTGCACGTCGGCGGCCTCGACCTCGCGCTGCCGATCATCGGCACGACTGCGGCGCAGACCATCGGCTTCGCGCTGCCGGCGGGAGTGGCACCGGGGACGCCGTTCTTTGCGCAGGCGTTCGCGCTGGTGGCGCCCAACAGCTTGCCGAACGGCCTGCCGGGCTCCGGTTTCGTCGCCAGCAACGGCATCGCTTCGCTGGTGGGATCGTTCTGATCGCCGGTGGCGGGCGATTCGGCAGCGAATTGCCGTTTGCACGGATCGCAGCGACCTTTTCGGTGGACGGCACTGGTCCCTACTTCCGCGGCGATGCCGCCTTTCCGCGGTAGACTCCTTCGCCCGTACCGCTAGCCTGACCTTCGGACTGCTCACCTCGTTGGTTCGTGCCGCAGGTGTCTGCGGCTGCAGTCCACATCCCCTGTCCGCTGTTCCATCATCATGCGAATCTCAGCTGTCCTCTCCTCGGCCGCCCTGCTCGCGACCGTCGCGCACGCCCAGTGCTTCTCCAGCACCGGCACGTCCGTCACCCTCAACCCGACCGGCGGCTTCACCGCTGACGACGAAGGTCGCTCGGCCGTCCTGCCGCTCGGCTTCACGTTCCCGATGGCCGGCGCGACGCTGGCTCTCACGCACTGCCAGATCGAGTCGAACGGCGAGATCTACCTGACCGACGCCGCGGGCGTCGTCTCGCCGGCCCTCTACGGCATCTCGGCGCTCTCCGAGCTGCGCGGCGGTGTCGGTGGCTCGGCGCGCGTCGTCGCCTTCGGTGGCGACCTCGAAGCCGGCTCCGGTGGCAACTGGGACGTCAAGGTCGACACCTCGGTGTCCGGCGCCTTCAAGGTGACCTGGCAGGACGTGTCGCGCTTCGCCTTCACCGATTCGTTCAGCTTCAGCACGACGCTGTACAGCTCGGGCGCGATCCAGTTCGACTACTACCAGGGCTTCGTCGCCTCGACCTCGAACTACGTCGGCGTGTCGATCGGCAACAACGTCGGCACCGGCACCGAGGTCTCGGTCGACCTCAGCGCGGGCGCCGACTCGGGCACGCTCGGCCTGATGTACCAGAACACCTGGCCGCCGTTCGATCTGTCGGGGTCGTCGCAGCTGTACGTGCCGAACGGCACCGGCGGCTTCACGGTCGCGACCATCTGCTCGGCCCCGCCCGCGAGCATCTCTTCGGTCGGCACGGGCTGCTACGGTCCTGAGGCCAAGCAGGCTCCCTACCAGTACTTCACCGACGCCGCGTCGTCGGCGGTCCTGACCGGCCAGTCGATGCAGTTCACGCCCGCCGGCACCGGCTACCTCGAGACCTGGGGTGGCGGTACCTATGTGGCGCCGAGCGGCACGGCCACCGTGCTCACGCTGACGGACGACAGCGAAGTCGCCTACACCCCGTCGGTGCCGTTCCCGTTCCTGTCGGGCCCGGTCGCCAACCTGTCGATCTGCTCGAACGGCTACGTCAACATGGGGCCGGTCGGCAGCAACTCGGTCTACTCCTACGGCTCGGTCTTCAACTTCCTGAATGACGGCACGGTCGCGTCGTTCCGCAGCAACGCGGACTTCAATCCGGGCGCCGCGGGTTCGGGTCAGGTCAAGGTCGAGGAGATCGGTGGCGTCGCCTACATCACCTGGGACGGCGTCTATCGCTACTCCGTCAACTCGCCGGAGACGATGCAGATCCAGCTCGACCTGGCGTCCGGCGTCGTGACGATCGTCTGGCAGAGCCAGCCCGCGTCTGGCTTCGGTCTGGTCATCGGCTACTCCCCGGCGGGGCCGAGCCTGGACGGCGGCTCGCAGAACTTCGCGACGTTCCTGCCCTACCTGACGGCCCCGGACGTCAACCTGACGGCCCTGGCGCTGTCCGGCTCGCCGGCGCCGGTCTCGACGGGTTCGTCGGGCACGGTCGTCACGCTGACGACGGACAACATCCCTGAGTACGTCCCGACGGCCGGTGTCGCCATCGCCCTCAACGCGCTGAGCGTCAACGCGGGTGCGAACCTGCCGCTGCCGCTGATCGGCATCGACAGCCCGGGCTGCTTCCTCAACGTCGGCTCGCTGGACATCCTGCAGACGATGGTCGGCGCGCCCGGCACGATGAGCGTGACGTTCCCGGTCCCGGCGGGTGTGCCGGCCGGCTTCACGGTCTACTCGCAGAGCATCGGCATCGTCGCGCCGAACAGCCTGCCGAACGGCCTGCCGGGCTCGGGCTTCATCACGAGCAACGGCCTGGTGCTCTTCATCAGCAACTACTGATCGGGAGCAGCCTGCAGCGGGCCTGATCGCCCGCAGCAGGCTGGGGTTGCCAAGCCCACGCGACCGCCGCGGTGAGTTCGCTCACCGCGGCGGTTTCGTTTCCGGACCGTGGCGCGCAGGCCGCAGCGGCGCGAACAGCACCGCGCGCTCTGCCAGCACGACGCAGTCGATCGGGCTGCGGCCGCCGAAGTCGCCGTCGATCTGGAACGGCGCCTCGCCCTCGATGCGCACCGAGGTCGTGGTGCGCATGGCCAGGCTCCTGCCCGCGCGCATCCGACCGAACACGCCGCGCAACCCCTGCCAGAGCCAGGCGGTCCGCGAGCGCATGCGGAAGCACTGCACGTGCAGTTGGCCGCTGTCGACGTCGACCTCGCGGCACAGGCGCAACACACCGCCGTAGTTGCGGACGCGGGTCACCAGCACCGAGCTGAGTCCGTCGAGCACTTCGCCG
>CAYMRG010000458.1:1591-4729 GCA_964392555.1 uncultured candidatus Brocadiaceae bacterium | reverse complement strand
GCTTCGCACCCCGACCACGCGCTGGCGCGTGTCCAGCAGCGCGGCTTCGGCGGCAGTCTGAGCTGCGAACTCGTCGACCCGGCACTGGTGACGCCGGCATCGGCGACGCGCTGGTGCGGTTCAGCGCCGGCATCGAGGCGACCGCGGACCTCGCGGCCGACGTCGCGGCGGCGCTGGATCTCGCTCAGGCGGCGCTCGGTCGCCGTTCGAACAGCGCGACCAGCCCGCCCGTCACCAGCACGCCGACGCAGCCGACGACGTTGTACCAGAGGAACTCGACCTGATAGCTCCAGTGCACGGCGAGCACGGCGGCCATGCCGCCGCACAGCCCGAGCGCGCCGGCCCTGGCGCCGGCGCGCGGCACGAGCAGCGCGAGTGCGAACACGCCGAGCAGGCTGCCGTAGAAGAACGAGCCGAACTGGTTGATCTGCTCGACGACCGAGCCGCCGCCGGCGAAGAACAGCGCCATCGCGGTCGCGGCCACGCCCCAGAACAGCGTCAGGATCTTGCCGACGCGCACCGCGTGCGCCTCGCTGCAGTTGGGCCGCAGCCAGCGGCGGTAGATGTCGATGACGGTCGCGCCGCTGAGTGCGTTGAGCACCGAGTCGATGCTCGACATCGCGGCGGCGAAGATCGCCGCGATGATCAGGCCGAGCACGACCGGCGGCATCTTGTCGAGGACGAAGCGGCAGAAGATGTCGTTGGTGTCGGCATCGTCGATCGGCTTGCCGTCGGCGTCGACGTTGCCGCCGACCAGCGTGCGCGCCTCCTTGCGGATCGCGGCGACCGCGCGGACCGACGCCTGGTAGTCGCGCAGCGCCGCCGCGTCGGCCTGCGGCCCGCCGGGCACCGCCGCCAGCCGCTGCATCTGCGCCGTGCGTTCGTGCAGCGCGGCGTCGAAGCGCACCTGCAGCTCCTGCACCTGCGGCGCGATCGCCGCGGTCTGCGCACGTTCGACGTGCAGCGTCTTGTAGAGCATCGGCTGGCCGTGCACCGCGTAGAACAGCCACATCAGCACGCCGATCAGCAGCACCAGCACCTGCATCGGCACCTTGGCGAACGCCGACATCAGCAGGCTCAGCCGGCTCTGGCGTACGTCCTTGCTGGTCAGCAGCCGCTGCGCCTGGCAGTGGTCGCAGCCGAAGTAGCTGAGGTGCAGGAACAACCCGCCGAACAGCCCCGACCACAGGTTGTACTTCTCCTCCCAGAAGCTCGGTTCACCGACGTGGTTCGCCGCGTCGGCCAGCGTGCGCGGTACGAGCCCGGCGTGCGCCGGCACGGCCTCGAGTGCGTTGAGCTTGCCCGCCGCGCCGGCCAGCTCGAGCAGTGTGCCGAAGCCGTAGATCGGCAGCAGGTCGCGCAGCAGCACGTAGAGGATCAGGGCGAGGCCGACCAGGATCACCGTCATCTGCTTGACGTCGGTCCAGATCACCGCCGAAACCCCGCCGACGACCGTGTAGAGCGTCGTCAGCGCGCCGATCACGCACACCGACTGCCAGGTCTCGAGCCCGATCATCGCGCTGAGCGCCAGCGACGGCGCGTAGATGACCACGCCGAGCGCGAGGCAGCGCGAGCCGAGGAAGATCACGCTCGCCAGCGTGCGCGTGACCGGACCGAAGCGTTCCTCGAGGTACTCGTACGGCGTCAGGATCGCGCGGCTGCGGTAGAGCGGGATCAGGAAGATGCACAGCAGCACCATCGCGAACGGCAGCCCGAAGTAGGTCTGGACGAAGTCCATGCCGAACTCGTGGCCCTGGCCGGTCGTGCCGATGATCGTGATCGCGCTGGCCTGCGTCGCCATGATCGACAGGCCGGCGGCCCACCACGGGATCCGCCGGCTGCCGGCGAAGTAACCTTCGAGGTCCTTCGCGTCGTCGCGCCGCTTCATGCCGTCCCAGACGACGTAGGCGAGGAACAGGACGAAGACGATCCAGTCGACGATCCTCATGGCTTGCCGAGGGGAAGGTCGTAGCGGCTCGTGAACCACCAGAGCAGCGCCATCACGGCGACCGCCAGCACGCAGACCAGCGCGTAGACGCGCGGCCAACCGCCGAGCGGGGGACGCGGCTCGGGAGCCGCCGGCGCGGGATCGGGCATGGCGGTAGCGAACCGGGCGCGGGCCGGGTGGTCCAGAGGCGAACGGCGCGGTCGCGAGAGATTCCGCTCGGCAGCCGCGCCCCGTGGCCGCGCCGCGCAGTGGACTGCCCGGGTCGTTCGCCTATGCTGCGCCACGGGATGTCCGATCCGATCCTCCGAGACCTCAATCCGCAGCAGGCGGACGCCGTCGCCTTCGGCGCGGGCCCGCTGATGGTGCTCGCCGGCGCCGGTTCCGGCAAGACGCGCGTCGTCACGCGGCGCATCGCGCGGCTGCTGCGCGACGGCGTGCGCAGCAGCCAGATCCTGGCGATGACCTTCACCAACAAGGCCGCCGGCGAGATGGCGCACCGCGTCCAGGAGCTCGGCGGCGGCTACGTGCGCGTCGCGACGTTCCACTCGGCCTGCGCGCGCTTCCTGCGCCAGGACGGCAACCTGCTCGGTTTCCCGCCGGACTTCTCGATCTTCGACACGCAGGATCGCGACGCGGTGATCAAGGAGCTGATCGAGGACCACGGCTACGGCGGCGCGAACCTCAAGCCGTCGGCGGTGGGGCAGTGGATCAGCAAGCTGAAGAACGCCGCGATGAAGCCCGCCGACGCGATGCTCGGCGGCAGCGACGTCGGGCGTGCGGTCGAGAAGCTGTGGACGCCGTACCACGAGCGCATGCACAGGCTCGGGGCGATGGACTTCGATGACCTGCTCGGCAACTTCCTGCGCATCCTGCGCGAGTTCCCCGAGGTCGCCGAGCGCTACCAGGCGCGCTTCCCGTGGCTCCTGGTCGACGAGTTCCAGGACACCAACCGCGTGCAGTACGACCTGCTGAAGCGGCTGTGTCCGGCGCCCGGCAACCTGTGCGTGGTCGGCGATCCGGACCAGTCGATCTACGGCTTCCGCGGCGCCGAGGTCCGCAACATCCTCGACTTCGAACGCGACTACCCGACCACGACGATCGTCCGGCTCGAGCAGAACTACCGCAGCTCGGCGAACATCCTGCGCGCCGCCGAGACCGTGATCGCCAACAACACGATGCGCAAGGACAAG
>CAYMRG010000458.1:0-1581 GCA_964392555.1 uncultured candidatus Brocadiaceae bacterium | reverse complement strand
AGCGCCTGCGCACCGACAACGAGCCCGGCGCGCCGATCCTGCGGCTCAAGGCCGGCAACGCCAACGAGGAGGCGACGACGATCGCCGAGCGGATCGTCGAGCTGCGCGACGAGGGGACGTCGCTCGATCAGGTCGCGGTGTTCTACCGCGCGCACTGGCTGTCGCGGGCGATCGAGCAGGCGATGAAGGATCGCGGCATCCCGTACGAGATCGTCGGCGGCCTGACGTTCTTCGAACGGCGCGAGATCAAGGATCTGCTCGCCTACCTGCGCGTGCTGGTCAACCCGCTCGACGACGTCAGCATGGCGCGCATCGTCAACGTGCCGCCGCGGGGGCTCGGCAAGGCCGGCCTCGAGAAACTGCGCCAGGCGGCGTTCGCCGAGGGCATGTCGCTGCGCGAGGCGGTCGCCGAGCCGAGCCTCTACGCCGCGCTCGGACCGAAGGCCAAGAAGGGCCTCGCCGCGCTCGCGGCGACGCTCGATCGCGCGCAGGCGGCGGCGGCGCAGGGGGCGCAGCCGGCGCTGAAGGCGATCCTCGAGGGCACCGACTACCTCAAGCACGCGACCAGCTTCGGCGACGCCGAGGACAGCACGCGCGAGGAGAACATCGCCGAACTGGTCAGCGACACCGTGCAGTTCGATCTCGGCCAGCTCGAAGTGGACGGCGCGGGTGGCGACGACGAGTCCGGCGCCGATCCGATGGCGGCCGGTCTCGCCGGCTACCTGCAGCACGTCGCGCTGCTGACGTCGGCCGACACGCAGGGCGAAGGCCCGGCCGTGCAGATGATGACCGTGCACGCGGCCAAGGGCCTCGAGTTCGACCACGTGTTCGTCGCCGGGCTCGAGGAAGGCGTGTTCCCGAGCATGCGCACGACCGACGACCCCGAAGGCCTCGAGGAGGAGCGGCGCCTGATGTACGTCGGGCTGACGCGCGCGCGGCGCACGCTGCTGCTCGCCTCGGCGCGCGAACGCATGGTCAACGGCAGCTTCGAGACGATGCGGCCGTCGCGCTTCCTGCGCGAACTGCCGGCCGACGTGCTCGAGAACTTCGCGCCGTCCTGGCGCCGCTACGACGCCGACGACGAGGGGTCGTCGAGTTCGGGCTGGAGCGTGACGCCCGACCCGGAGGTGCTGGCGATGCTGCGGCCGGGCTTGCGCGTCCGCCACGACCTCTACGGCAACGGCGTCGTGCGCCGGCTCGCGGGCCGCGGCACGACCGCGCGCGCCATCGTCCGGTTCGACGACGGCGTCGAACGCGAGTTCGTGCTCGAGTACGCCGGCCTGACGCCGCTCGAGGACAGCCAGTTTTGAGCGCCGCCGACGAGATCCTGGTGGCGCTCGCGGCGTTGGTCGCGCGTGCGCGCGGCGAGGCGCCCGAGCTGTTGTCGCAGTTGCCCGGCGAACTCGCGCGGCTGCTCGCGCCGGCTGGCGGCGTTCCGGCCGCAGCGGCGGCGTCGGACGCGGCTGCGGATCCCGCCGCGTGGCACGGCCTGGTCGGCGAGTGCCCGCCGATGCTGGAGCTGCGCGGGCGGATCGAGATCGTCGTGATCCACTTCATCATCATGGGCATCGCCGGCGGCTT
>CAYMRG010000457.1:0-4729 GCA_964392555.1 uncultured candidatus Brocadiaceae bacterium | reverse complement strand
CGGCGAACAGCTCGTCGGCGCCGCTGCCGGCCAGCAGCACCTTGACGTGCTGCGCCGCGGCGCGCGCGACCAGCAGCGCCGGGTAGAAGGCCGGATCGGCGACCGGCTCGTCGTTGAAGAACGTCGTCGCGTCGAGTTCGGCGAGGAAGTCGCCGGCCGGTGCCGACAGCTCGACCTGCTCGATGCCGAGCTGGCGCGCGACCTGGCGCGCGCAGTCGAGTTCGCCGGGATCGGTGTCCGGGAACGCGATCGTGAACGCGCGGACGCGTGCGTCGCCGGCGTGCGCGTAGTGGGCGATCAGGCTCGAGTCGAGCCCGCCCGACAGGCTGATGCCGATCGGCACGTCGGCCATCAGCTGCAGCTTGGTCGCGTCGGCGAGCAGCGCGTCGAGTTCGTCGAGCCCGTCGTCGCGGCGTTGCTGCTTCGGCTGCGACAGCCGCCAGTAGCGCTCGCGGCGCGGCGCCTTGCCGCGCTCGAGCACGAGGCGTTCGCCGGGCAGCAGCTTCTCGACGCCGCGGCACAGCGTCGCCTGGCCCGGCACGTAGAACAGCTCGAGGAACGGCACGACCTGGCGTTCGTCGACGGCGGCGTCGACGAGGCCGCTGGCGAACAGCGGCTTCAGCTCGCTGCCGAACACCACCGCGTCGCGCGTCACCGCGAAGTAGAGCGGCTTGATGCCGAGCCGGTCGCGGTAGATGCGGCAGCTGCCGTCGCGGTCGTCGAGCACGCAGATCGCGAACATGCCGTTCAGCATCTGCACGAACTCGGGCCCGTAGCACTCGTAGAGGTGCGGCAGCACCGCCGCGTCGCTGCCGGTGCGGACGTCGATGCCGTGGTCGGCCCGCAGGCGGTCGCGCAGCTCGAGGTGGTTGTAGATCTCGCCGTTGAAGAACACGCGGATCCTGCCGTCGCGGTTCTGCACCGGCTGGTCACCGGTGACGAGGTCGACGATCGCCAGGCGGCGGAACGCGACCGCGGCGGTCGCGGTGACCAGCACGTTCTGGGCGTCGGGCCCGCGGTGGGCGATCGTGCCGGCCATCGCCGCGACGCGGGCGGCCAGTTGGTCGCGGTCGGCGAACGGAGCGAGCAGGTAGAGGCCGGCGAATCCGCACATGGGGGCGGAAGATCCTATCGGTGGCCGGTGCGCGATGCTTCAGTCGCGAGCGCGGTTTGCAGCCCATCGACGCCGCGTTCGGGGGACAGCCAGACCGTCTCCGGGAGACGCCGGAGCCAGGTCATCTGTCGCCGGATGAGACGGTGCGTGTTCCGCCGGATGCGGTTGCGCAGCTCCGTGCGGTCCTTGAAGCGCCCGCGCAGGAATTCTCGACACTCGGCGTAGCCGATCGCCCCGCCGCTGGTCAGCGAAAACCCGCCGCTGCGCTCGATCGCCTCGGTCTCGTCGAGCAATCCGCCGGCGAGCATCGCCTCGGTGCGCGCCTTGACCCGGGCGTGCAGGTCGTCGCGATCGCGCAGGACGGCGGCGATACGGCAGGGGCGCAGCCAGTCGGGCCGCGCGAAGTGATCCTGCTGGCTGCTGATCGTGCGGCCGGTCAGCTCGAGCACCTCGAGCGCGCGGACGATCCGCCGCAGGTCGCGGGCGTGGATCCGGGTGGCCGCGTCGGGGTCGCGCCGGCCGAGCTCGGCGTAGAGGCAGCCCGGATCCTGCCGTTCGCGCTCCTCGAGCCGCGCGCGCAGCTCGGCGTCGGCGCCGGGGCCCTGCAGCATGCCCTTGAAGAACGCCATCAGGTAGAGCGGCGTGCCGCCGACGAACAGCGCGCGGCGGCCGCGCGTCGCGAGGTCGGCCAGCGCCGCCGCGGCGTCCTGGCACCAGCGGGCCGTGTCGTAGACCTCGCTCGGCGCGACGAGGTCGACGAGGTGGTGGGGCACGCGCGCGCGTTCCTCGACGGTCGGCTTGGCGGTGCCGACGTCCATCTGCCGGTAGACCGCCATCGAATCCATCGACAGGATCTCGAGGCCGAGTCGTTCGGCCAGGGCGAGGGCCAGGGTAGTCTTGCCCGAAGCGGTCGGGCCGGTGACCACCCAGAGTGGTGCGGCGGCGGGGTCGGGTTCGGGAACGGGCACGGGCTGGCAGAACTTACCGCGTCCGCCTTTGCACGTCGCCGGCCAGCACCTTACCTTCCTTCGCCCTTCGCATGTTCGCCCTCATCTCCGACATCCACAGCAACGTCGAGGCGCTGACGGTCTGTCTGGCGGAGATCGACCGGCTGCAGTGCCGTCGCATCCTGTGCCTCGGCGACGTGATCGGCTACGGCCCGGAGCCGCGCGAGACGTTGCGCACCGTCATGGAGCGCGCCGAGTTCTCGCTGCTCGGCAACCACGAGCACGGCGCGATGTTCTACGCGTCGGACTTCAACCCGCGGGCCCGCGCCGCGATCGACTGGACGCGCGACCAGCTCAGCCGCCGCGATCGGCCGAGCCAGGAGAACGTCAAGTTCTGGAACTACCTCGACGGCATGCCGCGCGAACACCGCGAGGCCAGCATGCTGTTCGTGCACGGCTCGCCGCGCGATCCGGTGCGCGAGTACCTCGTGCCGCGCGACGCGCTCGACCAGCAGAAGATGGGCGAGTGCTTCGCCAAGATGGGCGACGCGAAGCTGTGCTTCGTCGGCCACAGCCACGTGCCGGGCGTCTACCTGAAGTCCGGCAAGTTCGTGCTGCCGGCCGAGGTCGGTATGGCCTGGCAGGTCACCGAGCCGGCGATCGTCAACATCGGCAGCGTCGGCCAGCCGCGCGACGGCGACCGCCGCGCGTCGTTCGTCACCTACGACGGCGACGGCACCGGCGGCACGGTCCGCTTCCACCGCCTCGAATACGACGTCGAGGCGACGATGGCGAAGATCCGCGCGATTCCCGAATTGCCCGAGTACCTCGCCGAACGGCTGGCCCAGGGCCGCTGATCGCGCGGACCGAGGCCGTACGCCCGAACCAGATTTCGATGCAGAAGACGTTCCTGTTGTCATCCCTGCTGTTCGCGGCGCTGCTGCCCGGACAGAACGAAGGTGCGAGCGGCGCTGCGCCGCAGCCGGTCGCCGGTGGTGTTCCGGTCGCCGGTGGCAATGCGGCCGCGAGCGGCGAGAGCGCGTGGACGCGCGACTTCGGTCAGCCTGGCGCGGACGGCAGCTTCCGTGCGCGGTTCAGCCGCGACGGCGCGGGGCTGGTGTTCCTGATGCTGCTCGACCACTACAAGGACGTCGCGTCGAAGAACCGCGAGCCGCACACCAAGGACGACTACCTGCTGCTCGGCTACAACGGCGCGGACCACGCGCTGCGGCTGGTCGGCGCACCCGGCGAGACGCAGTTCCCGATGGACCTCGCGACCGCGCCCTGGCAGGTGCGCGACGAAGGCGACACGGTGACGTTCGCGATCGAGTCCGGTGACGGGCTCGTGTTCGAGAAGGTGCTGCGCCACGACCCGAGCCAGCGCGGCTTCGTGCTGGAGCTGGTGCTGCGCAACCGAGAGAACAGCGGCCACGCGGCCGGCGGCAACGCCGCGTTCACGCTGCTCGGTCCGGCGCTCAGCAACCCGCACGAGATCTCGCTGCTGCGCGGCGCCTCGCTGGCGATCGCGGCCCAGACCGACGGCGCGGTGGCGAGCCTGCACCCGGCCGCCGGCAAGCTGCAGCCGTTCGCGACGCCGGCCGGCCAGTTCGTGTTCGCCGGCAACACCAATCGCTTCTTCGGCACGTTCCTCTACCCCAAGGACGACGCTGCGCGCGCGGCGCTGCAGTCCGTGGCGGTCGAGACGGTGCCGCCGGTCGACGACCCGGTGACGCAGACCGCGGCGAACTCGGTCGCGCGCTGCCGCTTCGCATTGCACATGGCCGTGCCGGCCCCGGGTGGCGAGACGCGGCTGTCGTACGGCCTCTACTTCGGCCCGAAGTCGGCGCGCGTGTTCGACACGATGGCGAACCCCGAGCTGCTGCAGCCGGTGATCAAGGAGGACCTCGCCTCGCCGTGCTGCTTCATCGAGGTGCCGTTCGGTCGGCAGATCGCGCGCGGCCTGCTGTGGCTGCTCGGCCTGTTCCACGGCTGGGTCGGCAACTGGGGCGTCGCGATCATCATGCTGACGATCCTGGTCCGCGGCCTGCTGTCGCCGCTGAACTTCCGCATGCAGAAGTCGATGCGCGCCTACAGCGCGCGCATGGCGGTGCTGAAGCCGAAGCTCGACGCGCTGAAGACGCAGTACGGCGACGACCAGCGCGCCTACCAGCAGGCGATGGTCGCGTTCCAGCGCGAGCACAAGCTGATGCCGCCGCTCGGCGGCTGCCTGCCGATCTTCCTGACGATGCCGATCTATGTCGGCCTGTTCACGGCGCTGCGCACCGCCTACGACCTGCGCCAGCAGCCGTTCGTCAGCTGGATCGACGACCTCAGCGTGTCCGATTCGCTGTTCGCGTTGCCGTTCTGGCCGCACGTGTTCAACCTGCTGCCGCTGCTCTGGATGGGCCTGATGGCCTTCCTGACGCTGCGCCAGCCGCTGCCGACCGATCCGCAGCAGCGGCAGATGCAGAGCATGATGCGCCTGATGCCGCTGATCTTCGGCGTGATGCTCTACAACTACGCGTCGGGTCTGCTGGTCTACATGGTGACCTCGATGCTGTGGTCGCTGGTCGAGTCGGCCGTCATCAAGAAGGTGCTCGGCCCGATGGACCCGAACGTGGCGGCGATGGCGCCGACGCCGATCTGATTGGTGTTGCCCAAATGGCAA
>CAYMRG010000456.1:0-4731 GCA_964392555.1 uncultured candidatus Brocadiaceae bacterium | reverse complement strand
ATGACGGCAGCATCGGCGGTATTGCGAACTATCTGCTCGACACGGCGGCGCTGGGCGCGGAAGGCGCGACGAGCGGCGCGGCGCGGCTGCTCGGCGCGCCGGTCGATCTGATCAACGCCGCGCCGATGCTGCTGAACCTGTTGCCCGGCGAGCAGGGCATCGGCCCGATCACCGATCGACCGATCTTCGGCGGCGATTTCATGGACGACGCGGCCCACAGCTTCGGACTCCTGGGCGGCCGGCCGCAGCCGTCCGATCTGCTGCAGAAGATCGTCCAACGCACCGGGCAGGAAGTCGGCGCGGCGGCGGTCCCGGTCGGGGTCGCCCTCAAGAAAGGGGCCGAACTCGGCGCTGAAGGGCTGGCCGCGCTCCGCGCCGCGGAGCCGACGAAGATCCTCGGCCGCGAAGTGCCGAGCCTGGCGAAGATGTTCGTCGAGCCCGCGGCGGTCGACCCGGCCCGTTTCGTCAAGAAAGAACTCGGCATGGCCGCCGGCGCTGGTATCGGGGCCGGCGCGCTCGGGTCCGCCATCGACGACCCTTACGCCGATCTCGGCGGCGCGGTGCTGGGCGCGGGGGCGACCAGCATCGGCGGCGCAACGATCCCGCGGCTGCTCGACCTGTTCGCGGCGGCTACGGGCAACCCGAAATACGCGTCGCGTGTCGTGAACGAAGGCGTCGCGGACGCGCTGGTCCGCAATTCCGACATCATGGGCGCGCAGGTCGATCCGAACAACCTGGCGAAGCCGCTCGACACCGCCGATCTCGTCGAAGCCCTCATGGGGCCGTCGAAGATCGAGGCGGCGATCCCCGGCTACACCGCGACGACGGCGACGCGCTCCGGCGACTTCGGCCTCGCCAATCTCGAAAACGCCCGCTCGCGCGGCGACAATGCAGGGCTGTTCCGCGGCATCACGCGCGGCAACGACACGGCCGTAAACGAGGCCGTCGGCGCGCTCGCCCCGACCGAGACGCCCGGCGCGTTCCGCAATGCGCTCGAGACGCAGCGCGCCGCGGTATTGACCGACGCCGAGATGGCGGCGCTCGCGGCCGGACAGAACGCCGACAGCGTGATCGCGCCACTGACGCCGCGCACCACGGCGCCGGGCCGCGGCAACGTTATCCGCACCGAACTGGAAGCGGCGCGGGAAGCGGCGCGCGGGCGCACCCGTGACGCCTACGGCGCCGCCAATATCAGCGACGTCCCGGTCGCGCCGGAGGGGCTGCGCAACACGATCCAGACCTACACGGACGGCCTGACGCAGACGGAGCGCGGCCTGTTGCCGGAAGGCGTCGTGGCGCGCGTCGAACGTCTCGGGGCCGCGCCGCTCGACGAAGCGGGCGACCCGTTGCCGCTCGATTCGATCCGCATGAAGGAGGCCGCCGACCTGCGTTCCGAGCTGGGGCGGCTGGCCGCTGCCGCTGCTGCGGACCCGCGCGCCGAGCGCGGCGGGCGCAACGCGGCGCGCGTCCTGTCCGGCCTGTCCGATCAGATCGACAATTTCATCACGGCCAACGTCTCGGAAGACCAGCGCCGGGCGCTGGGCGTGGCGCGCGAGGCGAACATCGCCGAGAAGGACGCCTTCGGCCGGCCCGGCGACCCCGTGGCGGCGGCCCTGGCGCGCCGTGACGGCGGCGTCCCGGCGATGCGTGACGAGAATGTCGCGCGATCGTTCACGAACACGCAGAACCTCGACACGCTGCTGTCGCGCGTCGACACGCCGGCCATCCGCACGGCGATTCGTGAAGAAGTGTTGGCGAATGCCGATTTCTCGTCGGCCAAGAACGCCACGCGCTTCGCCGCCGAGTTCGGCGACCGGCTCGACCGTTTCCCCGGCCTGCGTGACGAAGTGACGCGCGCCATCGACGCGCGCCGCGCCGCCGAAGACGCCACGTCGCGCTTCTCCGAAGCGACGAAGGTGTTCGGCGAGAACGGCCGCGGCGACGTCGCGCAGTATCTCAAATACGGGAACGTCAAGGCGCGTGACGCCATGTCGAACGTCCTGGCCGACAAGGATCCGGTCGTCACGGCGGGGAGCCTGCTTGATTTCGTCGGCAACAAGCCGAACGCCGTCGAAGGCGCGCGCCGGGCGTTTTGGGACGTGATGGAGCATAAGGGCAAAGGGACCGGCATCGGCGCGGCCGGCGAAGACGGCGTGCAGCCGTGGATACCGACGCGCTGGAACGCGTTCCTGTCGAATCCCGTCAATGCTCGTGTCGCGCAGGAACTCTACCGCGACGATCCCGAGCAGTGGGGCCGCATCGTCGACATCTCGCAGGTGTTGCGCGACGCCGGCGCGCCGCGCGCCGCCAGCACGGCGCTGAACCCGTCCGGCACGGCGTTCATGACGAAGGGCTCCAATCCGGTGTCGCTGGCCGAAGCGCAGTCGAAGCTCTACCAGGCGAATACGGGCCGGGCGTCCTACGTCTACGTCCTGTCGCATCTGGCCGGGCGGCTCGCCAGCGGCCTCGTCAGCAAGCAGGCCGAAAAGGCGTTCGGACAACTTCTCGACCGCGCGCTGATCGACCCGGCAGTCGCCGCCGATCTGCTGAAGAAGAACAACCCGGCGAACCGCGCCGCGCTGGCCCGGTCGAGCAAGACGTGGCTGGCTGGGCATACCGAAGCGCTGTTCGGCGACGCGAATGCCGACGATGAGATCGAGAGCATCGTCATGGGAGACCGCAAGTAATGGCCTACGATCTCGCCGGCATGTTCACGAGGCCGCCGGCCTCCGAACCGGCGCCCGTGCCGTCACAGAACGGCACGCTGAACCGCCCGGCGCCGATGATGACCGTCACGCCGTCGCCGACGGCCAAGCCGTCCGCGCCGGCCCTGCAGGGCGATCCTGGCGGCCTGTTCGGCGGCCTCGCGTCGATGTTCCTGCAGAACGAGGCGGCCAAGATGCAGCAACAGACAGCACGGGCCGACCAAGCACGTTCACGGGCGGTCAGCCTGTTCGGCGTGCCGCTGTCTTAGATCAGTGGGCCGAGGTTAAACCCAGCCAGTTCCGGCGGTTTGACCGACGTGTTCACTTCGTCGAGCGGCATCCCTTCGCGCAGCTTCGCGCCAAGCGCCAGCGCTTCTTCGGCCCACGCGAGCCGGTTGCGGCAGCGCGCAACATAGTGGCGCTTCCGCGCCATGAAGGACTGCAGCGCCAGTTCTTTCTTCAGGTAGGCAAAGGCGCGTTCCGTGTTGCCGTAGACGATGCGCTCGCGACAAGTGATCTCGTCGTAAACCCACCAGCCGGTTCGCGTCGCGCGCAGCGGCTTGAACTCGCGGAAATAAAGCGTGCCCTGCGGACCGCCCCAATAGTTCGGCCGGTAATCGAGGCGGTAGAGAACGACGTCGAGCGGTTGCATCACTTTCCTCCTGAAATTGAATCGACCGCCCCGCGCAGATGCTCGGGCAGATGATGCGCGTAAGTTTTTTCGACGACGGCGATCGTGTTCCCCAGGACCGCGGCGACGTGGGCGAGCGGCACGCCGTTCCGCACCATGCGCGTCGCCGCCGTATGGCGAAGGACATGAGGGCCGATGCCGGTCGCGCGGGGCCGCTTCGCGCCGTTCTCGACGACATGGGCGATGCCGGCCGCGACGACGGCCTTGTTCAGCTTCGACCAGATGGCCTGCGCCGTCACGCCGGGAAACAGCTTGCCGTTCAACCCGCGGTGTATCCATGCGACTTGCAGCGCGGGGCGCAGTGTCGTCGAAATCGGCACGCTGGCGCGCCGTTTCTTCGTCTTCGCGCGGCCCGGCACGTCGAGATGAATGACGCCGGTTCCGAAGTCGACACGGTCCCAGGTCAGGTCGAGGATCGCCTGCACGCGCCCGGCGGTGTTCAGGGCGATTTCGAGGAACAGCCGCAGGTCGCGGCCTTCCGCGGCGTCGAACAGCGTCTTGATTTCGGCGTCGCGCAGCCAGCGGTCCCGCGGCTCGGCGGCGACCGGCAGCTTCACCTTGGCGACGGTGAAGCGCCGCGCGCCGGCGCAATGGTTCATCGCGGCGATGACGTCCGACAGTTCCTTCCGGGTCGAATGCGCTTGCACGGCGCTCCCGCCGAGACGGCCGCTGGTGCGCTGGTCGACGTAGCGGTTGACGGCGGCCTGCCCGAAGTCGCTGACCTTCATCGCGCCGAAGAACGGCCCCGTCAGCGCCGCCCAGCGCCGTTGCATGGCGACAGCGCTGACGGGGCGGTGCTTGGCCGAATAGATCGCCCAGCACTCGCCGATCGTCATGTTCGGCGCGGCCGGCGCGTCGTGGTCGAGCAGGAGCCAGCGGGCGAACAGGGCGCGCGCCAGGGCCGGGTCCGCGGTCTTCAGGCTGCGGCGGCGCGACCGGCGATTGACCGACCAGCAGACGTGGAAGATGCCGGTCGACGGATCGGGTTTCAGGGCGGGCTGGCTCATAAACGGCCTTTCATTGCTGACTGTATGACGCAACGTATTACACTATTGACCGCCGCTGTAAAGTGCTGCACAGTGCTTCTCATGTTCGACGCAACGCGCTTCCTGACAAACCACTTCGACAATGTGGACGGCGTTCTGGCGCTGCTGGCGAAACACGGCCGCACGCCGCCCAAGCGGCAAACCGTGGCGAAATGGTTCGAACGGGGGTCCGTGCCGGGCGACTGGCTGGCCGTGTTGCTGGTCGTGCTTGACGCACGGGGCTACGATCTGTCGGTCCTCGCCGGGTATGTGGCCGACGAGACGCCGGACATTTTCGGATGATCACCAT
>CAYMRG010000455.1:0-4757 GCA_964392555.1 uncultured candidatus Brocadiaceae bacterium | reverse complement strand
GCCGCAGTGCGGTCTGGCCCCCGGCTTCATCACGATCGTCGCCAACCACCTGATGAAGTCGATGACCTCGGTCAGCGACCTGCGCCTGCGGGTCGGCGCGCTGCCGCGCTACCCCAGCAACCGGCTCAAGTACAACCTGACCTGGAGCACCGACGGGTTGATCAACGAGTACTGCAACCCGTGCGAAGCGGTGCTGAACGGCGAGTTCGTGATGGTGCCGCCGATGGCGCAGCTCGAGCACCTGACGATCGACGGCGTCGAGTACGAGGCGTTCAACACGTCCGGCGGCCTCGGCACGCTGGCGATCACGCTGAAGGACCGCGTCGCCAACGTCAACTACAAGACGATCCGCTACCCGGGCCACTGCGAGCTGATGAAGTTCCTGCTGCACGATCTGCAGATGCAGAGCCAGCAGGGCCTCCTGCGCGACATCTTCGAGAAGGCGCTGCCGGCGACCTTCCAGGACCAGATCGTGATCTTCGTCAGCACCACCGGCATCTACCACGGCAAGCTCTGCGAGCGCACCTACGCCAAGACGATCTACCACCTGACCATCGACGGCGAGAACTGGAGCGGCATCCAGATCACGACCGCGGCCGGCGTGACGGCGATCGTCGACCTGCTGCGCGAGGGCAAGCTGCCGGCGAGCGGCCTGCTGAAGATGGAGAACGTCGACTACCCGGCGTTCCTGCAGAACCGGTTCGGCAAGTACTACGCCTGATCGGCCGGGGCCGCGGGGCGACCGGCGGGTAGTCCAACCCGGAGCATTGCGGGCGCACCCGCGTCAGGGCAGGCATACCCCTGCCCGACCAAGGAGCCCGCGATGACCGACCAGCCCGAGTCCACCCATCTCCGCCACCTCGAGCGGTGCCTGGGGACCCTCGTCGCCAGCCTCGAACAGACCGGCGCCGCCGCCGAACCCCTGCGCCTCGCCCGGCGCCTGCTCGCCGAGGTGCAGGGCACGACCGACGCGATCGCCGACGATCCGCAGCTCGTCGACGCCCTGCAGCGGATCGACCACAGCTACCGCAAGAGCCTGGCGCAGCTGGCGAAGCTGCACGACTCGCTCGACCACATCCCCCACCCGCACCGCCCGGTCCAGCACGACCATCCGGGCAGCACCGGCTCGCGGATCGGCGACGCGGTGCGCGATTCGTTCCTGAACATGGGCGGCGAGAGCCGGGAAGGCACGCGCGGGGCGAAGACTCCCGGCACGTGAGGGGACCGAGCCAGCCGCCGAATTGCGGTCGCGGCCAGGGCCGCGGCGGGCGACGGAAGCCGACCCCGGATCCTCCCGTAGTGCCGATGGCGCCGGCGCCTCGGCACGCGGCGCCAACCGGCATCAAGCACCCGGTGCGCAGACGCCGATGCCGCCGACACATGCGACCCGCCTGCACAGCTGAGAAGCCGCCGCGCCCGGCCCGCGCCCGCGCCTTGGCGGCGGCCGGGATCGCCGGGCCGCGGGAGGCTCGCCGGTGAACCCGTTCCGCATGGGGTTGCGGGCGAGGCTGGTGACGGGCATCACGCTGCTCGTCGTGGCGTTCGTCGCCTCGTCGGTGCTGGTGTTCGCCGCGATGGCCGACGACTTCGCCAGCGAAGAGGTGCAACGGCAGATCGGGGAGGCGCAGTCGAGCTTCGCCGCCCAGGTGCACCAGCTGCGCGCCACCCTGCGCACCGAGACGCACATGCTGGCGCGGACCCCCGACCTGATGGCAGCGGCCGCCGGGCCGCAGGCCGACCGCGCGCAGCTCGGTGCCACGCTGACCGACCTGCAACGGCAGGTGCAGTCGCCGTTGCTGGCCGTCACCGACGCGAACGGGCGGGTGACGGCTTCGACCGACCCGACCTACCCGGTCGGCATCGACCTGCGCGGTCGCCCCGGGGTCGACGAGGCGCTCGCCGGCACGGGTTCCGACCACGCCTGGGCCAGCCCCGGCTGCCTGATGCTGGTCGCGCTGGAGCCGCTCGACCACGCCGGCCAGCCGCTCGGCCTGCTGATCCGCGGCGAAGCGCTCGACGACCAGGCCGCAGCGCGCCTCAGCGCGATCGCCGGTCACGACCTCGCGATCGTCCACGACGGCGCCATCGTCGGCAGCAGCTGGAAGCGCGATGCGCCGTCGGCCAACGACCTCCTGCCGCTGACCCGGTTGCGGCACCGCGACATCTCCGCCAACGGCCGCTCGCTCGACCTCGTCGTCGACGGCGAACGCCGCCCCGGCCGCGTCATGCGCCTGACCGACGACGCCGGCATGATCTTCCTGTCGCACGAGCTGCGCTCGATCTTCCAGCTGCAGTCGCAGGCCCGCAACTGGCTGCTCGGCGCCGGTGGCGTGCTCGTCGTGCTCGGCTTCGCGCTCGCGGCGAGCATCGCCGTGCGCCTGACGCGGCCGCTGCGCGCGCTGATCGGCGCATCGGACCGGATCGCGCGTGGCGAACTCGACGCCCGCGTCGCCGACACCGCGATGTACCAGGAACTGGAGCGGCTCGCCCACTCGTTCAACACGATGGCCGAGACCATGCAGACGCTGGTCGCCGACGTCACCGACAAGGCCGCGCGCGCGGAGGCCGCCAACCGCGCCAAGGACGGCTTCCTGACCTCGATCAGCCACGAACTGCGCACGCCGCTGACCGGCATCCAGTCGACGGCCGAGCTGCTGCTGCAGTTCGGCGACACCGCGTCGTCGGCCGAGCGCGAGGAGTTCCTCGGCACGATCCTGCGCGAGTCCGAACGGCTCGGTCGCCGCATCGGCGATGCGCTCGAATTCGCGAGTCTCGCCGCCGGCACGACGACGTGGACGGTCGGCCGCGTCGACCTGATCGGTGTCTGTGAACAGGCGTGCAGCCGGCTCACCGGCCTGCAGCCGCTGAAGCCGATCCTGTTCCACATCGAACCGGCGAGCGACACCGTGCTGCGCGGCGACCGCGAGCAGCTGACGCAGGCCGTGTTCCACCTGCTGCACAACGCCTGGACCTGGAGCCCGAGCGGCGGCGAGGTCGACATCGCCGTGCGCCAGGTGCCGGGCGGGCTGGTCGTCGAGGTCGGCGACCGCGGGCCCGGCATCCCGCCGGCGGAACGCGCGCGGCTGTTCGACTCGTTCGCGCAGGGCGGCGACGTGCTGGTCGACAAGCCGAGCGGCATCGGCCTCGGCCTCAAGATCGCCTCCGAAGTGGCGACGATGCACGGTGGCATGATCGACTACAGCGACCGCCCCGGCGGCGGCGCGCTGTTCCGCATGCTGCTGCGGTTCGACGACCGGCCGATCGACCGCCTGGTCGCGACCGAGATCGTGCCCGGCATCGGCTGATCCGCAGCCCGCAGGGGTCGACGCTGGCAGCGCCCCGGCCGCGGCGTCAGAATCCCGGCCATGCCGAAGTTCCCGCTGCTCTGCGCGATGATGTTCCTGCAGTTCTTCGTCTGGGGGAGCTGGTACGTGACGGTGGGAACCTTCATCCCGGCGATGAAGTGGGACGACTCGACGATGGCCTGGGCCTACTCGGCGGGGCCGATCGCCGCGCTGATCTCGCCGCTGTTCCTCGGCCTGGTCGCCGACCGCTTCTTCGCCTCGCAGCGCGTGCTCGGCGTGCTGCACGCCCTCGGCGGCGCACTGATGCTCTACCTGCCGACGGTCCTCGCCCCCGAACGGGCCGGCACGTTCGAGTGGCTGATCCTCGCCTACATGCTGTGCTACATGCCGACGCTCGGCCTGTCGAACACGGTCGCGTTCAGCCACATCACGAACCCCGAGAAGCAGTTCCCGCTCGCCCGCGTGTTCGGCACGCTCGGCTGGATCGCCGCGGTGACGCTGGTCAGCAAGGGGCTGCAGGCCGACACCGAGCCGGTGATGTTCACGGTCGCCGGCGTCAGCTCGCTGGCGCTCGCCGCGCTCTGCTTCGTGCTGCCGCACACGCCGCCGCCGGCGGCCGGCAAGCGCGTCAGCCTCGGCGAGACGCTCGGCCTCGGCGCGCTCGGCCTGCTGCGGCAACCGGCGTTCGCGGTGTTCCTGCTGTGTTCGTTCCTGATCTGCATCCCGCTGGCCGGCTACTACGCGCTCAGCAACCAGTTCGCCGGGACGGTCTGGAAGAATCCGGGCTTCTACACGACGTTCGGCCAGTGGGCCGAGGTCGTGTTCATGCTGCTCATGCCGCTGTTCTTCGCGCGGCTCGGCGTCAAATGGATGCTCGCGGTCGGCATGCTGGCGTGGGTCGTGCGCTACGCGCTGTTCAGCGCCGCGGCGGCGCCGACGCCGCCGATCGCGTGGATGGTGCTCGGCGGCATCCTGCTGCACGGCATCTGCTACGACTTCTTCTTCGTCACCGGCCAGATCTACGTCGAGCGACAGGCCCGCCCCGAGATCCGCGGCCAGGCGCAGAGCTTCCTGGTGCTCGTCACGCAGGGGCTCGGCCTCCTGATCGGCGCCCAGGTGATGGGCAGGGTCGCCGCTGCACACACCACAGAGACGGCGCGCGACTGGTCGCCGATCTGGCTGGTGCCGTGCCTCGGCGCCGGCGCGGTCCTGCTGGTGTTCGTCGTGCTGTTCCGCAACCGCGAGAATCGCGCGGCGAACCAGCCGGCCTGATCTACTACTCCTGCGTTGCCTCGCGTGGCGGCGGATTCGCCGTCGGCGAGCGGGAGTAGTAGTCGCCCCTGGAGACTCCAGCGCGCCTGCGGCCTCTTCTGCCGGCGCGCAGCGCCGCGCAACCTTTGGTTGCGGGCCGCAGGACGCGCTGATCTACTACTCCCGCGTTTCCTCGCGTGG
>CAYMRG010000454.1:0-4758 GCA_964392555.1 uncultured candidatus Brocadiaceae bacterium | reverse complement strand
GCGCGCCGATTTCGTCGTCCTGCAAGGAAGGCGAGCCGAAGCGCGCGGAGGCGGGGCCTTCGCCCCGCCGAGCACGCTTCGGCTCGCCTGACGCCGCAGGACGGCGAAAGCGGCGCGCTCGGCCCGAACTTATTCGGCGTCGCTGACGCGGATCTGGTGCCGGCAATCCCCCCGCGTCGCGTTGCCGTACCGGCGGCCGGCGACGCCGGTGCCCTCCTTCGAGTCGCACAGCTCGAGGCCCCAGACTTCCGGCGTTTCGCGGCCCAGGTAGAACCGCCGGTTGCTGCCGTTGGTCGGGTGCACGTAGGCGTCGGGGCCGGCGTAGCGCATGACGCACGACTCGTTGCCGCTGAAGGCACCGCCTTGCACGGCCACCACGACGCGAAACGGTGCGTCGAACTGGTTGTCGAACGCTCGCAGCGGCACCGGATCCGCGCTCTCGAGGAACACCTCGATCGGCCGCCCGTCCTCCAGCACCTGCTTACCGTCGGCCGACCGCCGCCACTCGACACCGGCGATTCGATCGCCGTCGCCGTGATGCAGGACGCCGACGGCATGCAGCAGTTCGTGCACGATCGCCACCCGGCGATAGTCGGCTCCGGCGTTCGCGGTGTCGCCGATCACGATCCGCTTCACGGACGCAGGCGTGACCTTGCGGCGGCGGCGCGCTTCGAGCACCGTCTTGCCACCGGTCTGGTCCACGGCGACGTCGACGAACCCCGCGGGCCCGCCGAGCACGACCAGGTGCTGCTTGCAGCGGAACGGTGCCGACGGCGAGCGGTTGGGGTTGACCTCGCGTTCCGGGTGCCCATCCGCTCCCAACAACCGCACGACCAGCCCGGTCAGCTTCTCGAAGTAGGCGATTTCGGCATCGGCGTCGCGCCCCAACCGGCAGCTGACGAACAGCTCCCGCTTGTTCGGGTCCAGGCGGCGATGCCCGTTGCGATCGACGATGCCTCGGTACTCCTCGTACAGCGCGAGGCCATCCCCCGGAAAACCGTCCCCAACCGGATCGTTCTCCGCATCGGCGGCATCCGCCTGGTTGCGCACGCCGAACCTTCGCACCCAGGCATCCGCGATCCGCGACCCCTGCTCGCGGTACGGGATCGCCAGGTACTGCCGGCTCGGATGGTCGGCGAGCCGACCGATCAGGACTTCGCCATCCACCATCTCCGCGGTCACGCGCACGTCGCCCGTTGCACCATGGTCGAAGCAGCTGATCACCGCGGTGACGGTGGTGTACTCGCCCTCGGCCGTCACCCCGCGAAGGCTCAACGGCTCGTCGACCACCAGGCGTGAGACCGATGGTTCGAACGCGAGATCCGGAGTCGACTGCGCGCCGGCGATCGGCCAGTTCAGACAGGTTCCCGGCTCATGCGACACGTCCACCAATTCAAACGTGAACCGCTTCGCCTTGCGCAGCGACGGCGAGCCGTCGGGCTTCTGCAGGCGCGCCTTCACCGGCAACCGCGACCCGGCCTTGGTCTCCGACTCGCTCGCCACCGGCAGCCACGTCCGGTAGTCGTCCGGCGGCTCGATCACCAGCTCGACCTGCTCCGGCGGCAGCGGCGACAGGCGCCAGGTGATCGTGCCGCGCATGTTCTTGGCCTTCTCCGACAGGCCGGGACCGATTACTCCGAGCTGAGCCGGCGGCAAATCGATCGAGCCCGCGAGCGTGGTACCCGCGGCGGGGAGCTTCTGCGGCGGCAGCGGCGCGCTGACGTTGACGGGGCTCTCGACCGGAGGGTCCGCGCGGCCGCGTGACGACGACGACGTTCGCACCACCGTCCCCGACTGCAGGGATGGGATTACCAGCCGGTACGTGCCCTGGGCCGGGTCGAGGAACAGCTGGTGAAGCGCCCATTTGCGCTCGCTGCCGCCACCCGATGCCGCGGCGTAGTAGTAGACGTTGCCGTTCTTGTCGAGATCGTCGTCGGTACGGTAGCCGCGGTCCTGGATGTCGACACTCACCGCCGTCTCGTCGGTCGTCGCGGCGGTCCAGTGGCCCTTGGCGACCATCCGCTGCGACAACCGGAAGCTCAGGGTGGCACGTCGCGACACGCTGTAGTTCGACGAACTCACATCGTTCGTGTGGCCCCACGAGCCGTTCACTTCGATCGTGACCTGGCAGTACCAGCCCGCCACATCGAGCAGGCTCGTCGGCGTCGGGTCCTGGGGTGCTGCCAGCAGCGCGGCGACGGCTCCCGGTGGGGCTCCCGCCGGCTCGGCCGACCAAACTCCGGACAGGACGAAGAACACCGTCGCCAGCAGCGACTTCGCGCGCGCCTTCATGCCGCCGATCATCACCGCCGCCCGCCACCGCCGTCGATACCCCTCGACGACAAGCACCCCCTACCGATCGTGGCGGCGGCACCACGCGTCGATGCGCGCGTCGCGGTCCTCACGGTTCAGGGGCAACCCGTGGCCATCGTGCTCGTAGACGTGCAGTTCGTGTTCGCGACCGGCGGCGGTGAGCGCGGCATCGAGCGCATAGGCGTTGTCGACCGCGACGCGGCCATCGTCCTTGGCGTGCAGGATCAGGATCGGCGCGCGCAGCTCATCGGCCCAGAATGCCGGCGACAGCGCGCGGTAGTGGGCTTCGGCGGTGTGCGCGAAGTCCGCCCAGACGGTGCGCAGCCCCGGCCAGCCGATGGCGCGGAACACCTCGTCGTCGCCATCGAGAAACGCCGGGTCGTCCGCGACCCAGCGCTTCAGGTCGGTGACGCCTGCCATCAGCACCGCGGCGCGCGCCGGCAGACCGCGACGCAGGGCGCAGCAGGCGGTCATGACGCCGCGCGACTGGCCGACGACGAACAACCGCGTGCAATCCACGTCCGGCATGCGCCGCAGCAGCGGCAGCAGGTTCATGGCGTCGTCGACGACCGCGTCGTCCCAGGTGTCCAGGCCCTCGCTGCCGCCGCCACCGCGGTTGTTGCTGGCGATCACGACGTAGCCGCGTCGCGCCCAGTCGTGGAAGGTCACGAGTTCGGCGTCCGCCAGGCTGCCGAAGTCACCCGTCCCGCCGCGGCAGAACAGGATCACCGGCAGCGGCGCCCCATCGTGGTGCGCCGGTCGACAGAGTGCGCCGGTGATCCGGAGCCCGTCGCTGGCATAGACGATGCGCTCACAGACGACCGACGGGTCGTGCTGAGCGGCCTCGTAGACGTCGCGCGGCACGCGGAAGCGCGTCAGTTCGTCCTGCTGCTCGTAGGGCGTGCGGATCGGCCAGGGCTCGCTCGCCAGCAGCGTGCCGTCGGCGGGCGGCGGCGCACTGGTGCACGCCGCCGCGATCAGGAGCCACGCCATCGTCCCAGCCTGGGGAAGTACCTTCATGGCAATACCTCGGCGCCCGTTGCCGCCTCGCCCGGCACGAGCCGCACGTCGCACACCCACGTCCGCACCGCGGCGGCGCGCGCCGCGTCGTGGTCGTAGCGTTCGCAGCACGCGGCGAGCCACGCGACGCCAGCGCGGCCGTCGCAGGCGGCGAGCGCCGCCCGTTCGCTGGCCGGCAGGTGCAGCCCATCGAGCAGCCGCAGGCCCTTGCCGCGCTGGTTCAACGGCGCACAGGTGATGCCCGGGAGCAGACTCGCCAGGTAGCCCAGCGGCCCGCCGGCGATCGCGAGCTTGTCGCTGCGCCAGGCGCGGATCGCGAACACCGTCTCGGCGATCGCGACCAGCGGCGTCGCGGCGACGTCGAGCGCGAACCGCCACGGCTGGCCCGAACCATCGCCGACCTGCCGCAGCCAGACCTCGACGCGCGCCGCATCGCCGTCGTCCCACGCGACCGACTGCCACGCCCGTTCGCGCAGCAGGCTCGTGCACGACGGCAGCAGCGCTGCGGCCAGCAGCGCGAACCACGCCGCCCGCGCAGGGCGTCTTCGCCGGCATGCCGCCATCAACCGACGACCCCGTCGACCGTGCGGCGGATGCGCCGCGGGTTGTCGTCGCGCAGCTCCTCGGGGAGCAGGTCGTGCGGCCAGTCCTGCCAGCAGACCGGCCGTGCCCAGCGCAGGATCGCGCCGCTGCCGACCGCCGAATAGCGCGCATCGCTCGCCGCCGGGTAGGGCCCGCCGTGCACCATCGCCGGCACGACCTCGACGCCGGTCGGCACGCCGTTGGCGATCAGCCGCCCGACCTTGTCGCGCAGCACCGCGAGCAGCTCGCCGTGCCGCGCGAAGTCGTCGCCGTCGCCGTGCACCGTCGCCGTCAGGTGACCGTGCAGCGACCGCGCGACCGCGACCAACTCGGCGAGATCGCGGCAGGCGACTGCGAGCACCGCCGGCCCGTACACCTCGGTTCGCAGGCGCGGATGGTGCAGCACCGCGTCGGCGCTGGCGCGCAGCAGCACCGGACAGACCTCGGTCGCGCTGGCGCTGCGGCCCGTGGCTTCGGCCTCGGTGACCGCACCGTCGCGCGCGACCTCGGCGAGCGCGTTGGCGAAGCCGCTGCGGATCGACGGGTGCACGGTCGGCCCCGCCGCAGCCGTGCCGAGCCGTTCGCGCAGCCGCGCCGCGAACGCGGCATCGCCGGGCCCGGGCAGGTAGAGCACCATGCCGGGGCTGGTGCAGAACTGACCGCTGGCCAGCGTCGCCGAGGCCGCGAGCGCGTCGGCGATCGCCGCGCCGCGCCCGCGCAGCGCGTTCGGCAGCACGACCCCCGGGTTCATCGAGCCCATCTCGGCGAACACCGGGATCGGCTGCGGCCGGGCCGCGGCCAGATCCATCAGCGCGCGGCCGCCCTGGTGCGAACCGGTGAAGC
>CAYMRG010000453.1:0-4768 GCA_964392555.1 uncultured candidatus Brocadiaceae bacterium | reverse complement strand
CGGCGCGGCCGGGCGACTTCAACCAGGCGATGATGGACCTCGGCGCGACGGTCTGCGCCGTGACCAGCCCGCGCTGCGCAGCGTGCCCGATCGCCGCCGACTGCGTTGCGCGCGCCCGCGACCTGACCGCGACCCTGCCGGTGCGCCGGCCGCCGCGGGCCGCCGTCGACGTGCACGCCCGCGTCGTCCTCGTGACCGGCCCGCACGGCGCGCTCGGCGCGCGGGTGCCGACCGGCCAGCCCAATGCCGGCCAGCTCGAGCTGCCGGGCCCGGGGATCCTGCAGAGCTGCGACGCCGGCGATCTGGCGGCCGCGCTGCGCGACCGCTTCGGCGCCCGTTGCGCGATCGGGGCCGCGATCGCGACGGTCCGGCACGCGATCACCCACCACCGCATCGTCCTGCACGCGCACGCCGCCGAGCTGCGCGCCGCCGGCCGTCTAGAATGGCACCCTTGCGACGGCGAGACGCCGTGGACGACGCCCGCCCGCAAGGTGTTCCGGGCCGCGGCTGGCGCTATGTTCGCCGACTGACGAACCGCACGAATCGAGGAACCAACATGGGTTTGATGACCGGCAAGAAGGTGGCGATCTTCGGCATCGCCAACAAGCGTTCGATCGCCTGGGGGATCGCCCAGGCCTTGCACCGCGAGGGCGCACAGCTGGCCCTGAACTTCCAGAACGAACGCATGGAGGAGCCGGTCCGAAAGCTGGCCGCCGAACTGCCGGGCGACACGTTCCTCGCGCCGTGCGACGTCACGGTGGCCGGCGACATCGAGCGCTTCTTCGACAAGCTGGCGAAGCAGGTCGGCCCGATCGACGGCATGGTGCATTCGATCGCGTTCGCCAAGCGCGAGGAGCTCGGCGGCAACTTCGTCGACACCTCGTGGGAGGGCTACCAGATGGCGCAGCAGGTCAGCGCCTGGTCGCTGATCGGCCTCGCGCGCGGCGCGGCGCCGCTGATGGAAGGTCGCGACGGCGGCATCGTCTGCCTCAGCTACTACGGCGCCGAGAAGGTCGTGCCGAACTACAACGTCATGGGCGTCGCGAAGGCGGCGCTCGAGGCCAACACGCGCTACCTGGCCAGCGACCTCGGCCCGCGCGGCATCCGCGTCAACGCGATCTCGGCCGGACCGATCAAGACGGTCTCGGCGATGGGCGTCGCGGATTTCGGCTCGCTGCTCGACACGATGGCGCAGAAGGCGCCGCTGCGCCGCAACGTCGACCAGGGCGACGTCGGCAACACCGCGCTGTTCCTGCTGTCGCAGTGGGCGCGCGGCATCACCGGCCAGACGATCTACGTCGACGCCGGCTACAGCATCATGGGTGCGTAGCGGATCAGGGTGCCGGCGGTCTGGGTGCCAGCGGTCAGGGGCGCGTCGCGGGCGACGCCGGCGCCGGATCGGTCGCCGGCTGCAGCCGCTTCGCGAGCGCTGCGCGTTCGGCATCGGTGAGTAGACCGTCGGCGGCGCCGACCCGCAGCGCCGTGCGCCACAGACCCTCGGCGCGCGGCCGGTCGCCGCCGCGCTCGGCGAGCGCGGCCAGGTTCAGCAGGCTGCCGAGGTGTTCGGGATGGCGCCGCAGCGCTTCGCCGTAGGCGGCCGCCGCGCCGGCCTCGTCCTGCCGCTGCTCGGCCACGACGCCGAGCCGGAACGACGCTTCAGGTAGCGTCGGCCAACGTTCGGCGAGCGCGCGGAAGTGGTCCGCCGCGGCCGCGAACCAGCGCTCGCTGGCCGGGCGGTCGCCCCGCCGGCCCGCGATCTCGCCGGCGCGGAACATCGCGGCGCCGATCGCGAGGGCGGCGTCCGCGTCGTCAGGTGCCAGTTCGGCACAGCGCGTGAACGCGCGCACCGCGGCTTCGACGTCGCGCTGCGCCTTGTCGAGCTCCTTCGCCAGCGGCGTCTCGGCGACCCGCAGCAGGCAACGGCCGATGCGGAAGCAGGCCTCTGCAGAGTCCGGCCGCAGCCCGATGTAGGCCTGGAGCAGCGGCAGGGCGGCCCGCTCCTCGCCGAGTTCGTAGCGGCAGTGGCCGGCGATGCCGAGCAAGGCGGCCCGTTCGTCGGCCGGCGCCGTACCGGTGCGCGCGATCGCGGCTTCGGCGATGGTCGCCGCCGCGGACACGTGGCCCGACGCGGCGAGGAACACGGCGTGGGCCCACCCGACGAACGCATCCTGAGGGGCGAGCTGTTCGGCGAGCACGGCGTCGACCTCGCCGGCGTTCGCGAGTTGCAGGTCGGGCGGTTCGACCTGCTGGGCGCGATGCAGCGAAACCAGACCGAGCACGGCGCGGGCTCGCGCACAACGCGGATCGATCGCCAGCGCCGCCGCCGCCGCCGCCTGCGCCGCGTCGTCCTGAGCCGCGCTCAACCTGTCCATCGCCCGCTCGACGTGCGCGGCCACCGCGGCCCGCTGCTCCGCCGTCAGGTCGCGGACCGGCAGGTCCTCGGCGCGGGCCCGATCGGGGCGCGGCGAAACGCTCGCGCAGCCGGACCAGGTCGCGGCGGTCAGCGGCAGGAGCAGCAGAAGCGAGGCGGAGCGCATCGCGCCATCATCGTCTGGCCTGCCCGCCACACCAAGCTACGCTCTGCGGTCGCGATGGACGAAACCCAGATCGAACGACGCGCCGGACGCCTGCTGGAGAAGGTCGACGCCCTGCGGCAGCAGCTGCGCGGCCTGGTGATCGGCCAGGAGCAGCTCGTCGACGACCTGCTGGTCGCCGTGCTGGCCGGTGGCCACGTGCTGCTCGAAGGCCTGCCCGGGCTCGGCAAGACGCTGCTCGTCCGCTCGCTGGGGCGCGGCCTCGGCCTCGACTTCGCGCGCATCCAGTTCACGCCGGACCTGATGCCGAGCGACGTCACGGGCACCCAGGTGCTCGACGAGCAGGGCGGTCACCGCACCTTCCGCTTCCAGCCCGGTCCGCTGTTCGCGGGGCTCGTGCTGGCCGACGAGATCAACCGCGCTTCGCCGAAGACACAGTCGTCGCTGCTCGAGGCGATGCAGGAACGTGCCGTGACCGTCGCCGGCACCACGCATCCCCTGCCCGATCCCTTCCACGTCGTCGCGACCCAGAATCCGATCGAGCTCGAGGGCACGTTCCCGCTGCCCGAAGCCCAACTCGACCGCTTCCTGTTCCGCCTCGACGTAGCGACGCCGCCGGTCGACGCGCTGGTGAAGATCCTCGCCGCGACGACCGGCGAGCGCGCCGCCGAGCTGCAGGTGCAACTGACGACGATCGAGCTGCGCGAGCTGCAGTCGCTGGTGCGCCAGGTGCTGTGCGGCACGCACCTGCTGCAGTTCACCGCCCAGCTCATCGCCGCGAGCCATCCGGATGGCTCCGGCGCTGGTGAGCGAACGCGCCGTTTCGTCCGCTACGGTGCGAGCGTTCGCGCGGGCCAGGCGATCGTGCTCGGCGCCAAGGCTCGTGCGCTGATGGCGCGGCGGCCCGCGGTGGTGCAGGCGGATCTCGATGCCTGTGCGCTGCCGGCCCTGCGCCACCGCGTGCTGCTGGGCTTCGAAGCCGATGCCGAACGCGTCGGCGTACGCGATCTTCTTCCCGAGTGGCGCGAGCGCGCCGAACGCGCGACGCGCTGATCTACTACTCCCGCGTTTCGCCGCGGGCGAAGGCGCGCGAAATCGCCCAGCGTGCGCGAATCCGCGCAGCGTCGGCGCGCCGGATTTCGGTCTTCCCCGCTGCCGCGGCGAAAAGCTTCACGCAGTCGTCGCAGATTCGTCACGGTTCGAACGGATCATGCTGCGCACCGTGCTGGTCGGCAGCGCGCGGGCAAAAACCTTCTCGCCTTTGGAAAGTTTTGACCCGTCCGGCGTCTACTAGCGCACATGGGACGAGTGTCCCGGTCGTGCAAACGACGCGTTCCGCAGGGAGCGCGGCGTCGATTCGAGAGGGCACAAGCACGACCGGGACCCCGTGGCCGGCCGGCCGGGGGGGGGTCCGGCGGCCCCACTTTTTTTCAACCCCCGGCACCCCCCGGCGCCGCGCGGCAGCCAGCAGGTTCGGCCAGATCTCGGTCTCCATGAGGATCCCGAAGCTCGGCGAATAGTGGCGAAAAAAGCGGTCGACCGCATCGGGATAGTCATAGGGCAGGTACGCCTGCAGCACCCTGTCCCCGTAGACCTCCCGCCCCGCCGCGCGGCCGGTCGGGGTCATGCAGGTCAGCAGGATCCGGTGTTCCGGCCATTCCGTCTGCAGGGCTTCGATCAACGGCTGGGCGGCGCGGGTCTCGCCGACCGACACGGCGTGAACCCAGATCAGCCTTACGGGCGCCGGCAGGCCGGCGAAGGCCCAGCGTTCGGCCAGATGCTCCAGGTATTCCGGCTGTCGGCGGGCGCGCCACAACAGCCGCAACACGATCAGCGGGGTCGCCAGATAGATGACCAGGCTGTAGAGCAGGCGCGCCATCAGCAACGGCCCGCCGCGGGTGCGGCGCCTGCGGCGTCCGGCGCCGGCAATCGCGTCACGGTTCGGGAGCCATGACGACGTTGGTGGCTGACCGGGGAGAAACCGTCGATCGCATGACCGAGCGAGGAACTTTTCACGGTCGGGGTGGGCATCGGCAACTAGAATGGCGACATGTCGAAGGTGCAATTATCCTGAAAACCGCTGTTGACCGCTTGCATTCGCTTGCGTCGCCGGATCAACCCCCGCTTTTGTGGCGCCGCCACCGATCACCCGTCGGGCGGGCGCGCCGAGGGAAGCCGGCGCTGCTTGATCTCCGGCGGTTCCGGAGGGATCCAGGGATGGTCGAACACCACTT
>CAYMRG010000452.1:0-4772 GCA_964392555.1 uncultured candidatus Brocadiaceae bacterium | reverse complement strand
CTGGGGCAGGGGCGGCTCGTTGTCGCCCGCCGCGAGCGGCCAGCCGGCGAGGTTGATCAGCGCCTCGGCACAGCTCGGCTGCACGGCGACGACGCGCTCGAACAGGCGCCTGGCCTCGTCGCCGCGCTGCTGCTGGCGCCGCAGGTGCGCGAGCTGCAGCAACGGCCCCGGCGCATCGGGCGCCAGCGCCAACGCCTGGGCCAGCGCCGCGTCGGCGCCGTCGGGATCGCCGGCGCGCCGCAGCGCGTGACCGAGGTCGGTCAACACCTTCGGATCGTCGGGCCGCAGGCGCAGCAGCTTGCCGTAACCGTTCGCGGCGCCGGCCCAGTCGCCGAGTTCCCCCAGCGAGACGCAGCGCCGCACCAGCACCTGGTCGTTTTCCGGCTCGATGGCGTGCGCGCGGTCGAGGTCGGCAACGGCGGCGGCGAAGCGGCCCGCGACCTGATGGACGTAGCCGCGCGTGCTGAAGCCACCGGCGCTCGCGGGCGTCGCGACGACCTCGGCGTCGGCGACCGCCATCGCCTCGGCGTCGCGCCCCAGTTCGGCCAGCAGCTCGGCCCGCAGGCGCTGCGACGCGTGGTCGAGACTCCCGGCCAGCTCGGCCAGACCTTCCTCGCGGCGATCCATGCGGCGCAGCACGACCGCCAGCCGCCGGCTTGCCCCGGCGTGCGCCACCCGCGCGAGGAGTTCGCGCAGCAGCCGTTCCGCGGTCGCGAGGTCGCCGCGCCGCTCGTAGACGCGCGACAGCTGCACGCGCGGTTGCGGCAGGTCCGGCGCGAGCGCGACGGCGCGTTCGAGTTCGCAGCGCGCCGCGTCGAGATCGTCGTCGAGCAGGGCGACGCCGCGCCAGAACGCGACGAACGGCGAATCGGGCCACAGGTGCAGCACGTCGGCGGCGAAGCGGTGCGCGAGGTCGCGTTCGTGGCGGTGCGCCAGGGCATGCAGGTACTGGCAGTGGAACAGCGCACGCGGCGACGGTGCCCGATCGATCGCGCGCCGCAGCGCCTCGGCCGCCTCGTCGTAGCACGCCGGCCCACCGCCGTCGTGGCCGGCCTCGAGCGCCCGCGATCCGCGCAGGAACCAGCCCAGCGCCGTATCTGGCACCGGCACCGCGTCGGCTGGCGCCGTGAGCTGCGCAGCCGCATCCGGCGCCAGGTCGCGCAAGCGCGCCAGGAACGGTGCCGCGCCGTCGCGATCGCCGGCGACCATGCGGAACCAGGTCTGCGCGGTCAGCACCTCGGGCAGGTCGGGCAGCGATGCGGCGGCCTGGTCGGCGAGTCGCGCCGCGGCGTCGCGATCGCCCGCTTCGAGTTCGAGCACGGCGGTCTCGAGCAGCCGTTCGACGCGCGGCATCCGCTCGGCGAGTGCCGCCGCGGCGATGCGCGGCTGCTGGCTGCGCAGGTAGGCGAACAGGCCGATCGCGGTCAACGCCGTGGCCACCAGGGCACCGACCAGTCCGGTCCACGCCGGCCGCCGGCGGGCCGCGCGCCACCAGCGCGTCAGCGGGCCGCGCCGCCGCGCGCGCACGGGCCGCAGTTCGAGCAGGCACTGCAGCTCGGCGGCGAACTCGGCCATCGTCGCGTAGCGATCGGCCGGGCGCTTCTGCAGCGCGCGATCGAGCACCGCCAGCAGGTCGGCCGGCAGCTCGCCGCCGCTGCGCCGCAGCGCCGGCGGCTCGGCCGTGCGCACGCGCGCCAGCACCGCCTCCGTCGTCTCGCCGTCGAACGGTCGCTCGCCGAGCAGCAGCTCGTAGAGCACGACGGCCAGCGAGAACACGTCGCTGGCGGGCCCGACCGCGGCGAGGTCGCCGTCGGCCTGCTCCGGCGAGACGTAGTGCGGCGTGCCGGCGAAGTCGCCCGAACGCGTCAGCCCGGGCTCCTGCTCGTCGCGCGCGAGGCCGAAGTCCGACAGCAAAGGCGTGCCGTCCGCGCGCAGCAGGATGTTCGCCGGCTTGACGTCGCGGTGCAGGATGCCGGCGGCGTGCGCCGCGACCAGCGCCGACGCGACCGCCGCGACGACGCGCAGCGCGGCCGCGACGTGGCTGTCGGCGACGAGTCCGCCGCCCGCATCCGGCCGGTCGAGCACGGTCGCCAGCGCCGCGGCCAGCGTCCGGCCATCGCGCCGCGCCCCGTGCCGCACCACGCGCACGAGGTCCTGCAGGCTGCAGCCGTCGATCAGTTCCATCGCGTGGTACGGCACCCCGTCGACCACGCCGGCGTCGTAGACCGGCACGATGTTGGGGTGGTGCAGTCGCGCCAGCAGCTCGGACTCGCGGCGGAAGCGCGCGACCGCCTGCGGCTGGCCGACCAGCGGCGTCGCCAGCAGCTTCAGCGCGACGCGACGCTGCAGCGGCTGCTGCACGGCCTCGTAGACGACGCCGACCCCGCCGCGGCCGATCGGCCGGACCAGCCGGTAGCCGCCGAACGCCGCACCGCGGCCCCGCTCGGCCGGATCCGCCCCGACGGCTGCGGTCTCGCCCGCAACGGCCTCGCCCGCGTCGGTCTCGACGGCCAGGTCCGCGCACAGCGGTTCGAGCAGGTCGCGCAGCGGCGCGTGCCGCGCCAGGAACTCGTCGTCGCTCTCGGTCGGCGCGGCGCGGTGCGCCTGCCAGAGCTGCAGCGCCTCGCTCAGACGCTGCGCGGGCACGTGTGCGGCCATCGCTCAGTCGCCCCCACCACCGGTCAGGCCGTCGCGCCGGATCGTCTCGAGCTTGCGCGCCAGCTTCGGCAGCGCGCGCTGGAAGCGCATCCGCGCGGCGTTCTCCTGCAGACCCATGCGGGCCGCGATCTCGCCGAACTCCAGGCCGTGCCATTCGCGCAGCAGCAGCACCTGCCGGTCCTCGCGGTCGAGCAGTTCGATCGCCAGCCGCACCCACGCCGTGTGTTCGTTGCGCGCCGCCGCCGAACTCGGCTGTGTCACCGATTGCTGCGGGCGATCGAGGTCGAGCACCGAGTCGCTCGGCACCGGCCGTTCGCGCAGCGGCGTGCGTTTGGCCGCGGCGTGGTGGTCGTGGGCGTCGCGCAGGTGGTTCTCCAGCATGCGGCCGAGCAGGGCCCGGAAGTTGGCGCGGTCGCCGGTGACGAACCGCGGCACGTAGGCCAGCACCTGCAGCAGCGCGTCGTGCACGTAGTCCATCGGTTCGCCGCGGCCGCGCAGCAGCGGCCCGAGCCGGCGTTCGACGAAGTCCCGGATCCACGGCAGGTCGCGCGCGACCAGCGCGTCGATCGCGGCGCGGTCACCGTCGTGCCACCGCCGCAGGAGCATGCGCGTCTCGTCTTCGGTCATCGCGTCCCCGGTGCCGACCGCGAACCGACGCGGCCGGCCCGCCCGGGCATGATCCGGGCACGAGCGCGGCGAGGCAACCGGGGAACGGGCCATGTCAGTTGTGGTCGAACAGGGTCACGATGCCCCAGTTCGGGTAGACCGAGCCCGTCGCATTGGTCGCGCTGCCCTGGTGCCAGATGATCGACATCGCCGGGTCGACGCCGAACTGCACCTGGTCGCCGTTGGACGTCACCAGGCCGCCGGGCGCGAAGAAGTCGAAGCAGAACGCCTGGCTCGAGATGACGAAGTCGTTGAGCGCGAGGCTGTACGGGATCGCCACCGAGAACGTCTTCGAACCCTGCGCGGTGGTCGTGCTGGCCATCGAGAACAGCGAGTTGCCGGACAGGTTGACGAGGCAGGTCGGCTGGACGCCCGGGAACAGCAGGTCGAGCGGGAACGGCGTCGACAGCGGCAGGCCGGCATTCATGAACAGGATCACCGGCTGGCCCGCCGGCGCGGTCGTCAGGTCCTCGTACCACGTGCCGCCGATCTTGGTCGGCCGGCTCTCGAGCTGCGGCGTCGGCCCGCCGGAGTGCGGGCAACCGCCGACGCCGGTGACCACCGGCGAGACGAACGCGGCGCGATCGAGCGGGTAGTTGAACGCCGTGCCGCCGCTGCTGTTGGCCGTGATGCGCCACTCGACCAGCAGGTTGTAGGTCGGATCGAACGTGAACGGCGTCGTCAGCTGCAGCCAGATGATCGGGTTCGCCGGCGTCAGGTTCGGCATGACGAACAGCGCCGGGCCGAACACGGTCTGCGGCGTGCCGGTGTAGTTGTTGTCGAAGTTGGCGACCGCAGTCGTGGCCGTGCGCGTCGTCTGCCCCATCCGCACTTCGAGCTGCAGCGACTTGCCGAGCGCCGTCGCCGTGCCGTCGAGACGGAAGCCGATCGCCGTGATCTGGTGGTTGGCCGGGACGCCGATGTCCCAAGCCTCGTAGAGCGCCATCATGCGGCTGACGCCGTCGGAGTAGGGGAACCAGTTCTGCGAGCCGGTGCCGTTGGCGATCGTCGCGTGGTCGCTCGGGAAGTAGACGACATTCTGCGCGGCCGCGCCGGCGGCGAGGAGAAGGGACAGGGACAGCGTGCGGGTGAGGTTCATGGCGGAGGTTGGGGGGCGCGGCATGCGCCACTGCCCGAACCAGCGGGTTGGCCTGGCGCCATCGCACAACACGATCGGGAAATCGCGACCGGGCTGCGGTGCGTCGGGGCGCCGCGCCGAAAACCCCGCCGTGACCGACCCGGCCCGCCCCCTGCTCTGCGTGTTCGCCCACGGCGTCGGTGCCGCGGAGCTGGCGCGCCTGCAGGCCGACCTGCCGGCCCTTGCCGCGGCGCCGGCGACGCCGCTGGCTGGCGCGATCGACCTCGCGGCGGACGGCCTCGGCCCGCTCGACGCCACCGACCGACTGCGCGACGCGGGCGTCGCGGTCGACCGCAGCGCCGTCGTGCTG
>CAYMRG010000451.1:0-4778 GCA_964392555.1 uncultured candidatus Brocadiaceae bacterium | reverse complement strand
CGCCAACGGCGAATCCGCTCGCCACGCGAGGAAACGCGGGAGTAGTAGATCAGGGTTCTCCGCCGCCCCATCCGGACGGCGCGGCGCTAGCATTCCCGGCGCCGGCCGGTCCGGTTTCGTCGCGTCCGGCGGGCACTGCCGTTTCTGCTCGATGCCCGGCACCCCGGCGCCGACCGACCCAACCACCCCATCGCAGAGCCCCCATGCGTTTCGAAAACCAACGTGAGAGTTCCCACATCGACGATCGCCGTGGCGGTGGCGGCGGCGGCATGAGCAGCGGCGGCAACCCGCTCGGTGGCATGCGCCTGCCGATGGGCAAGGGCGGCATGGGCATCGGCGGCCTGCTGCTGCTGCTGGTCGTCGGCTACTTCGCCGGCATCAACCCGCTGCAGATCCTCGCCGGTGGCGGCGGTGGCGGTGGCGGCGGGCTCGGCGGAGTCCTCGGCGGCATGCTCGGTGTGCAACCGCAGGTGTCGCAGCAGAGCGATACGCCGATCCGCGAGACGGTCGAGGAGAAGGCGCTGCTCAAGTTCGTCGGCCAGGTGCTCGCGACCACCGAGACCTGCTGGCAGGACCTGCTGCCGCGCCACTTCAACCGCAAGTACGAAGACCCGTCGCTGGTCGTGTTCCGCGACGGCGTGCGCTCGGCATGCGGCGAGGCCTCGTCGTCGATGGGCCCGTTCTATTGCCCGGGCGATCACAACGTCTACATCGACCTGTCGTTCCTCGACAAGATGGGCCAGATGCTCGGCGCCAAGGGCGACTTCGCGCAGGCCTACGTCGTCGCGCACGAGGTCGGCCACCACGTGCAGAATCTGCTCGGCACGAGCGACAAGGTCCACCGCCTGCACAGCCAGCTCGACGAGACCGAGTACAACAAGTACTCGGTGCGCCTCGAGCTGCAGGCCGACTACTTCGCGGGCGTCTGGGCGCACTACGTCGAGCACAAGATGGGTGACACGGTCAAGCTGGAGGCCGGCGACTACGAGGAGGCGATCAACGCCGCGCACTCGGTCGGCGACGACACGCTGCAGAAGCGCGCCAGCGGCCGCGTCGTCCCCGAGAAGTTCACGCACGGCACGGCCGCGCAGCGGGCGGCTACGACACCGGTGACCCCACCGCGCACGATCCGTTCCAGGAAGAGAAGTGACCCGCGCGCGCGGCCATGTGGCCGCGGCAACGCTCGCGCTGCTCACCGCCGCGAGCCTCGCCGCGCAGGCGCCCGCCCGCACCGACCTGACCGGTTCCGTGACCGGCGCCGCGGCCGGCGAAACGGTGCGGGTGACGGTCTGGCACAACGACATGCGCCGCCACGCCTGCGAACACCTCGCGGAGACCGTGACAGCGGCCGACGGCACCTTCGCCTGCCGCGACGTGGCCTGGTTCCGCAACCAGGAATGGGGTTCGCACACGGTGGTCGTCAGCGCGCGCGGCCGCAGCGGTGCGGTCCTGCGCGAGCTGCGGGGCCAGGACGCCGCGACCCATGATCTCGAACTGGCGCTCGCGCCGACGATCGACCTGCGCGGCACGGTCCGCGGCCCGGACGGGCAACCACTCGCCGGCGTGCTGGTCTGGCCAGCGATCTTCGGCGACCTTCACCAGGGCGCGTTGTGGGTGACCGAACCGCTGCTGCCGTGGGCCGCGACGAGCGACGCCGACGGCGCGTTCTTGATCCGCGGCGTGCCGGCGTATGACCGGTATCGGCTGCGCACGACCCACGCCGACTGCGCGACCACCTGGGTGGCAGTCGACGACCCCGCCGCGGCGATCGCGATCGCGCTCGAACAGGGCGGTCGCATCAGCGGCCGCGTCGTGCTGCCGGACGGCAGGCCCGCCGCACGCATCGCGGTCGCCGCCGCGGGCCATGGCGCCGGCTACGGACACGCGCAGACCGACGCGAACGGCGGGTTCACGATCACCGGCCTGGCCGCCGACGTCTACCAGCTCTGGGCCGAGGCGCCGGACCTCACCGTCGTCGCGGTATCCGGTCTGAAGATTGGCCCGGGCGACCAGATCACCGACCAGACCGTGCAACTCGTGCCCGGCGGCTTCATCGTCGGCCGCATCGTCGATGCCGCGACCGGCAAACCGATCACCCCCGGGCCATGGACCGACGTCGCGATGTACGGCCCCGCGCGCCCCGACGGCGGCGCCTGCGAGTGCACGCCGGTGCTCGCCGACGGCACGTTCCGGATCCGCGCGCCGGCCGGCAAGAACCGCATCTACCTGCGCGCCGCGCTCGGCTGGAGCGAGCCGACCGAGACCGTCGACGTGGTCGAAGGCCAGGACACCAAGGTCGAGTGGCGGGTGTCGCGCAAACCGCGCGAGGAGTGAATCAGGCGCCGCGCCACGCGGCGTCGAACGCGGCACGGAACGAGCGGCCGAGCGGCACGCGTGCCCCGTCGCGCAGGCGCAGCTGGTGGTCGCCGCCCGGCAGCCGTTCGCGCTCGACGACCTCCGGCAGCGCGACGATCGCCGAACGATGGACGCGCACGAACCGGCGCACGTCGAGCGTCGCGGCGAGTTCGTGCAGCGTCTCGCGCAGCAGGAACGGCCCGTCGGCGTGGTGCAGGTGCACGTAGTTGCCGCGCGCCTCGATCCAGGTCACCTCGGCGGCGTGCACCAGCCGCAACCGCCCGGCATGCCGCACGACGAAGCGTTCGCGCCGGCGGCCGGCAGCGACCTCGGCCAGCAGCGCCGGCGTCCGGTCGGCTTCGCCGGCCGCACGCCGGCCGAGCCACGTGCACGCCCGTTCGACCGCCGCCAGCAGCCGCGCGTCGTCGAACGGCTTGAGCACGTAGTCGACGGCGTGGGCGTCGAACGCGCGCAGCGCATACTGCTCGTAGGCGGTCACGAACACGACCACCGGCCGCGCCTCGTCGGCGAGTTGCGCCAGCACCTCGAAGCCATCGCAGCCCGGCATCTGCACGTCGAGCAGCACGATGTCCGGGCGCAGCCGTTCGATCGCCTCGATCGCGGCGAGTCCGTCGCCGGCCTCGCCGACGATCGTGAACCCCGCCTGCTCGCCGAGCGCGGCGCGCAGCGCAGCACGCACCAGCGGCTCGTCGTCGACGAGCAGCATGGTGACCGGTCCCATCGCGTCAGGCCGCACGCGCCACCCTGTGGAACGGCAACCGCAGCGTGACGACCGTGCCGCGCACGCCACCGGGCGCCATCGCCAGTTCGGCGCGGTCGCCGTAGAGCGCCGCGAGCCGCGCGCGCGTCGCGCCGAGCCCGACGCCGTCGTCGGCCGCCGAACCGCACCCCGCACCGTCGTCGGCGACCTGCAGCTCGAGCCGGTCGCCGTCGCGACGCGCGCGGACCACCACCGTGCCCGCGCCCGGCAACTTCTCGATGCCGTGGCACAGCGCGTTCTCGACCAGCGGCTGCAGCAGCAGGTCCGGCACCGCGGCGTCGAGCACGTCGTCGGCGAACTGCGTCTCGATCGTCAGCCGGTCGCCGAACCGGATCCGTTGCAGGTCGAGGTACGGCTGCAGCAGGGCGCGTTCCTCGGCCAGCGTCACCAGGTCCTCGCCGCGTTCGCGCAGCGTCTGCCGCAGCAGGTCGCCGAGCAGCGCCGTCATGCGCACGGTCGCGTCGGCATCGCGGCGCGCGGTCGAGGCAATCGCCTGCAGCGTGTTGAACAGGAAGTGCGGCTGCAGCTGAGAACGCAGCGCGCGCAACTGGGCGGCCAGCAGCTCGCGTTCGCGGGTGGCGGCGACGCGCTGGTGGCCGAAGGCGAGGGCGACGCCGGTGATGCCGCCGTACGGCATGCCCCATTGCACCACGCTCAACGCGAGCGGTAACCACTTCCCCTCCTGGACATGCCAATTGGCCATCACCCAGACCGAGCCGTGCCCGAGACAGCACAGCAACACCCAGCCCACCGGGCGCAACCACGAGCGCCGCTGCGGCGGCAGTGCGGCGAAGCGCGACCCGAGGTGCAGCAGGATCGGCGTCGCCACGCCGAATGGCACAGCCTGTTGTGCGATCGCGCCAAGCACCCAACGCGAGAAGACCGGCTGCCGCACACCGTCGACGATGAGCCCGAAAAGGCCGACGGACGCCTCGCCGAGCCAGAAGGCGCTCCACACGAGCAAGGAGAGCAGGAAGACACGCGGCCGCAGCCAGTTCGTCGATTGGTTCATGACCTGCCTCTACGCCGCTCCGGCCCCCCCGCCACACACCCTGGGACGAACCGCCGCCCGGCTGCCGCGAACAGCGCGCCTCACGAAGGACCGCCGCCCTGCAGCCGGTCGAACACCGCATCGGCGACCGCCTGCGGCAACCCCGGCATCGCGCGCACCTGCTCGCGGCTCGCCGCGCGCAGCGCCGTCAGCGAGCCGAAATGGCGCAGCAGCGCGCGGCGCCGCGTCGGGCCGACGCCGGGCACGGCGTCGAGTTCGCTGGTCAGCTTGCCGCGCTGCTGGCGGTGGTAGGTGATCGCGAAGCGGTGCGCTTCGTCGCGCAGCGCCGCGACCAGCAGCGTCTCGGGCGCGCCGGCGGGCAGCGGCCGCGGCTCGTCGTCGCCGGGCAGGAAGATGCGTTCGCCGCTCTCGGCGCGCGCGTCGCCGAGGCCCTTCAACCGGCTCTTGGCGAGGCCGCACAGCCGCAGGTCGTCCTGCAGCCCGAGCTCGGCGACCGCGCGCTGCGCCGCGGCGAGCTGGCCCTTGCCGCCGTCGACGACCAGCAGGTCCGGCAGGTCCTCGTCATCGCGTTCGAGGCAGAGCTGCAGGCTGCGCTGGACGGCCTCCTGCATCGCCGCGAAGTCGTCACCG
>CAYMRG010000450.1:0-4789 GCA_964392555.1 uncultured candidatus Brocadiaceae bacterium | reverse complement strand
CCTCGGCGCGCGCGCGAAGGCCTGGGTCGACCACGAGAGCGGCAACGCATCGCTGTTCGTGCTGGCCCGCAACTTCGCGCCGGCCGTGCACCTGTTCGCGACGGCGCTGCAGCACCCGCACCTCGGCGAGGCCGACTTCGCGCGCGCCCACGCGCTGCGGCTCGGCCGGCTGCAGTCGGACGCCGAGAGCCCGTGGACGATCGCCTCGCGCGTGGCGCTGCGCACGCTGTTCGGCGACGACGATCCGTATGCGTGGCCGGCCGGCGGCGCGGTCGAGTCGTTCGCGAAGGTCGATCGGGCGATGGTGGAGCGCGCCTTCGCCAACACGTTCGATGCGACCCGCGCGACGCTGCTGGTCGCCGGCGCGCTGTCGGCCGACGAGGTCCGCACCGTGCTCGACGCCGAACTCGGCGGCTGGCACAGCGCGGCCGCGGCTGGCACGCGATCCAGGCCGGCGAACGTCGCGCCGTCGCCGCAGCCGGCGCGGCTCGTCGTCGTCGATCGCCCCGACGCGCCCCAGACGACGATCCAGCTCGTCGCGCCGGCGCCCGCCTACGGCGATGCGGGCCGCGTGCGGCGCAACCTGCTCGGCATGGCGCTCGGCGGCACGTTCACGTCGCGGCTCAACCAGAACCTGCGCGAGCAGCACGGCTACACCTACGGCGCGCGCGCCAGCTTCTCGGCCGGTCCGTGGCGCGGCTGGTTCGTCGCACAGACCAGCGTCGAGACCTCGGTGACCGGCGCGTCGCTGAAGGAGCTGTTCGCCGAACTGGCGCGGCTGCGCGCGACCGGCGGTGGCGATCTCTCGCCCGACGAGGTGGCGAAGGTGCAGAAGACGCAGCGCGCCGACGCCGCCGAGGCGCGCGGATCGCTCGACGGCCTGCTCGGCGAGCACGTCGAGCTGGTGCTCGAAGGCGTGCCCATCGACCAGACCGGGCGCGATCTCGCGACCGCCGCCGCGCTGACCGCCGCCGACCTCAACGCCGCGAGCCGCGGCGACATCGACCTCGAGCACGCGGTGCTGGTGCTGGTCGGCGATCGCGCACGGATCCTCGCGCAGCTCGGCGACGCCGGGTTGCCCGCGGGCCTCGTGCGCGAGTTCCGCGACGCGACCGGCGCACTCGTGCCTGCCCCCGACGCAACGACCGGAGCCGCCAAGGAGACCGCCAGATGAAGCTGCACCCGACCACGCTGTTCTCGTTCGCCCCGCTGGCCGCAGGCGTCGCGTTGGCCGCGTGCCACGGCGCGCCCGGCGTGCGCATCGACGCCGCGCAGTCGGCGTCGCCGCCGGCGGCGAACGTGCAGGATCCCCAGGTCCCGCCGGCTCACGGCTATGAGCAGGATCCGGCCTACCTGCGCCGCGAGATCCTGAAGCGCCTCGACGCGCACATCGACGAGGCCGCGACGCGCGCGCACCTCGAAGCGCGCCTGTCGCTCGACGAGGCGATGCCGATTCCCTACCTCGGCGTCGACGCCGAGCCCGCGAACGGCGGCATGCAGCTGACGGCGGTCTACGGCGCGACCGGCGCCGAGGCCGCCGGGCTGAAGGTCGGCGACGTGCTGTGGTCGATCGACGGCGAACGCACCGACGGTCGCCCCGCGCTGGCGCACGCGATCCGCAGCAAGCGCGCCGGCACGATGCTGCACATCGAGCTGCGTCGCGATGGCGCACCGAGGTCGGTCGACTGCCTGCTCAGCCAGCGGCCGGAGGAGGACGAGGACGAGGCCGAGCAGTTCCCCGACCTGCCGCAGCACATCACCGCGATCACCGGCCCGTTCGCGAGCGACTTCGAACGCGACGATGCGGCCGGTGACGTCGCGGGCTTCGACCTGGTGCTCGGCGGCCACGGCGCGCCGTCGCATTGGGTGGTGGGCGGCGACGCGGGCGCGCGCTGCCTGCGGCAGGCTTCCGAGGACCGCACCGGCATCCACTTCCCGATGGCGATCGCGCACGAGTTCTTCGGCGACGACGTCGCGGCGACCGCGCGCATGCGCTACGTCGGCGGCAAGGTCGACCGCGCCGGCGGCATCGTGCTGCGCTACCGCGATCCGGGCAACTACTACGTCGCGCGCGTCAACGCCGCCGAAGGCGACCTGCGCATCTTCCGCGTCGCGAACGGCATCCGCCGCACGCTGCCGGGCGGGATCGTGAAGGCGCCGACCGACGACGGCGCCTGGCACACGCTCGAGTTCCGCATCCAGGGCTCGGTGCTGACGGCGACGCTCGATGGCGCCCACACGGCGACCGCCTACGACTCCTACTTCCTGAAGGGCCGCGCCGGCTTGTGGACGAAGTCGGACAGCCTCACCGAATTCGACGACGTCGCGTTCGTGCCGATCGCAAAGGAGCGCTGACCGCGCGACGATGCGCGGATGTTCCTCGCGATCGACCAGGGCACGACCAGCAGCCGCGCGCTGGTGTTCGACGAGCGCGGCGGCGTGCGCGGCATCGGCCAGCACGAGTTCATGCAGCACTTCCCGGCGCCGGGCCACGTCGAGCACGACGCCGAGGTGATCCTCGCCACGCAGCAGCGCGCCATCGACGACGCGTGGCGCGCCGCCGGCGAACCGGCGATCGCCGCGGTCGGCATCACGAACCAGCGCGAGACGGTCGTCGTCTGGGATCGCCGTTCCGGGGTGCCGATCCACCGCGCGATCGTCTGGCAGGATCGTCGCACCGCCGACCGGCTCGCCGCGCTGCGCGCCGCCGGCCACGAGGCGCGGGTCCTCGAGCGCACCGGTCTGCCGCTCGATCCGTACTTCAGCGCCGCCAAGATCGCCTGGATCCTCGATGCGGTGCCCGGCGCCCGCGCCGCGTCGGCGCGCGGCGAACTCGCCGCCGGCACGATCGACAGCTGGCTCGTCTGGCGGTTCAACGGCGGGCGCGTGTTCGCGACCGATGCCAGCAACGCGTCGCGCACCAGCCTGTACGACCTGCACACCGGCGCCTTCGCCGAAGAGCTGTGCGCGCTGTTCGCCGTGCCGCGCGCGTGCCTGCCGGAGATCCGTGATTCGGCGGGGGACTTCGGCCGGATCGAGGGGCGCGGCTGGCCGATCCGCGGCGTGCTGGGTGACCAGCAGGCGGCCCTGTTCGGGCACGGCTGCGTGGCGCCGGGCATGGCGAAGTGCACCTACGGCACCGGCGCGTTCGTGCTCGCCAACGCCGGCGAGGCGGTGCCGGCGCCTCAGCCGGGCGTGCTGCGCACCGTCGCGTGGCGGCTCGCCGGCCGCGACACGTTCGCGACCGAAGGCAGCGTGCTGGTCTGCGGCGCCGCGATCCAATGGTTGCGCGACCAACTCGGCGTGCTCGGGCGCGCCGGCGATGCCGAGGCGATCGCGCGGTCGGTGCCCGACAGCGGCGGCGTCGTGTTCGTGCCCGCGTTCGCCGGGCTCGGCACGCCGCACTGGGATCCGAGCGCGCGCGGCGTGCTGGTCGGGCTGACGCGCGGCACGACCAAGGCCCACCTGGTGCGCGCGGCGGTCGAGGCGATGGCGCTGCAGGTCGACGACGTGCTGCAGGCGATGGGGCGCGCGCCGGGCGGCGAGCTGCACGTCGACGGTGGCGCCGCGGCGAACGGCCTGCTGCTCGAACTGCAGGCCGCGCTCGCCGGCTGCCCGGTCGTGCGACCGGCGCTGCTCGAAGCCACCGCGTTCGGCGCGTTCCGCCTGGCGATGCTCGGCGCGGGCCGCGTGCGCACTCCGGCCGAACTGCCGACCCTGCCCGGCGGTGAGACCTCGGTCGCGCCGGACCCGACGCGCTGCGACGTCGCGCGGCTGCGCGCGCGCTGGCGCGACGCGGTGCAGCGCAGCCGCGGTTGGGCCTGATGGGCCAACGCTTCCTGCCGTGCCCTTTCCTGTTGGTGGCCAACGGCCTACAACGGGGCTTCGCGCGGTTCCAACCCTCTCTCGCCCCATGACCGTCGACGACCAGCACGACCCGAAGAAGCCCGCCGATCCCGTCGACCCCGTTGCGCCCACAGCCGAGACGGCCACGGCCGACGACGTCGCCGACGAACCGTCCGAGCGCCCCGGCGTCACCGTCGAGACGGGCGCCGGACCGGGCTCGGTGGTGGTGCAGGATGCGCTGCCCGACACGATGTTCGTGTTCCCGCTGCGCGGCGCGGTGCCGTTCCCGAACCTGATGATGCCGCTGTTGCTCGACACGCCGGCGGCGCGCGACATCGTCGCCAAGGCCGAGGCGCACAACGGCTTCGTGTTCCTGGTGCTGCAGAAGGACCCCGAGAAGGAGCCGCAATCGGCCGACGACCTGCACGAGGTCGGCGTCGTGACCCGCATCCTCAAGACCATCCGGCTGCCCGATGGCGGCCAGTCGGCGATGACGCAGGGCATGCGGCGCGCGCGGCTCGTTCGGCTGGTGCGGCAGAAGCCGCACATGGTCGGCCGCATCAAGGAGGTCGTCGAGGTGCCGGCGCAGGGCGCACGCGCCGAATCGCTGTTCCGCCTGCTGCAGCAGCAGCTGCGGCGGCTTGCCGAGCTGCAGGACCAGCTCGACACCAACTTCGCCACCGCGCTGCTGAACGTCGACGACCCGAGCCAGCTCGCCGACTTCACCGGTGGCATCGTCCGCAAGCGCCTGCTCGCCACCGCCGACGTCGAGGCGCGGCTCGATCTCGCGCTGCAGTTCGCGATGGCCGAGAGCGAGCTGGTCGAGCTCGACAAGAAGATCCAGCTCGAGATCCGCCAGAAGGCCGAGCAGGCGCAGAAGGACTACTTCCTGCGCGAACAGCTGAAGATCATCCGCCGCGAACTCGGCGAGGAGAAGGATCCG
>CAYMRG010000449.1:0-4797 GCA_964392555.1 uncultured candidatus Brocadiaceae bacterium | reverse complement strand
AAGGCGACCCGAAGCGCGCGGAGGCGGGGCCTTCGCCCCGCCGAGCACGCTTCGGTTCGCCTGACGCCGCAGGACGACGAAAGCGGCGCGCTCGGTCGCTCGGTCGTGGTGGTGGTGAGAAGTGCGGGTTAGCCTCTCGACCGTGTTCACGGCCGCCTTCCTGCCCAACCTGCTGCTGTTCGCGATCGGCCAGGCGGCGGCGTGGTTCTACCTGCGCTCCGGGCGGTTCCTGCTCGGCGTGGCGGCGACCGTCGCGCTGTGGGTGCTCGCCGATTGGGTGCTGGTGGCGAAGTACCTGTTCGGCCGAACCGACGCGCAGCTGCAGCTGCCGCTCGGCTTGCTGCAGGCAGTCGCGCTCGCGACCGCGGCGGGGCTCGCGTTCGGCCAGTGGCGCCGGCGCTGGTCGAAGACCAGCCAGCAGCGGCCGCAGCTGTTCGCCGCGGGCCTGGCCGCCTACCTGCGCGCCGACTACGCCGTGGCGCAGCAGACGCTGCGCCGTCTGGTGCGCAATGACCCGTGGGACGCCGCGGCCTGGGCGGCGCTGGCCGACGTGCTGTGGCGGTCGGGGCAGCCGGGGCGGGCGCGCGCGGCGTTCCGGCGCGCCCAACGCGTCGACCTGCACGGCGAGTACGCGGACTTCGTCGGCCACCAGCTCGCCGTGCTCGGCGGACCGCCGCGCCGGCCGCGCGCTGCGCCGGCCGTTGCCGTGGCCGAGCCGGTCGCCGAACGCACATGAACCCCATGCCGTCGTATCCACGGTCGATTTCTCGGTCGTCGTGGGTGAGTGCCGCGGTCCAGCGTAGGCTGGCCCTTCTGCCCCTCTCGTGCCCATGAGACTGCTCGTCGCCGCGTCGTTCTCCTCCCTGCTCGCTGCCCAGGCGCTGCCGCCGCAGCCGGTCCCGCCGCAGAACCCGATCACCGCGGCGAAGGCGACCCTCGGCAAACTGCTGTTCTGGGAGGAGCAGATGTCGAGCAACAACCGCGTCGCCTGCGGCACCTGCCACACGTTCGGCGCCGGCGGCGGCGACCTGCGCCGGACACCCAACCCCGGGCCGGACGGCATCGTGCCGTCGCCCGACGACACGTTCGGCTCGCCGGGCATCGCCCGCAGCGACGCCGCGAACCAGTACCTGCCCGACCCTGTGTTCGGCTTCGATCCGCAGATCGGCAAGCGCACGGCGCCGAGCGTCTACCTCGCGGCGTGGTTCCCCGCGCTGTTCTGGGACGGCCGCGCCGGCGGCACGTTCGTCGACCCGGACACCGGCCTCACGTTGATCCCGACCGGCGGTGCGCTCGAGAACCAGACGCTCGGGCCGCTGCTCGCCCACGACGAGATGGCGCACGACGGGCGGCTGTTCGCCGAGGCGGTGCAGAAGCTCGCCGCGAGCCGGCCGATGGCGCTGGCCAGCAACCTGCCGCCCGACATGGCGGCGGCGGTCGCCAACGGCGCGACCTACCCGGATCTGTTCCAGGCGGCGTTCGGCACGCCGGACGTGACGATCGCGCGCGTCGCGATGGCGCTCGCGACCTACGAGCGCACGCTGGTGCCGAACCAGGCTCCGTACGACCTGTTCGTCGCCGGCAACCCGCAGGCGCTGACGCCACAGCAGGCCAACGGTCTCAACGTGTTCAACGGGCCCGGTCGCTGCAACCTGTGCCACACGCCGGGTCTGTTCAGCGACGGGCAGTTCCGCAACCTCGGCCTGCGGCCGATCGCGCAGGATTCGGGCCGCCAGGCGATCACCGGCAACCCGGCTGACGCCGGCAAGTTCAAGGTGCCGAGCCTGCGCAACGTCGGTCTGCGACCGAGCCTGATGCACACCGGCCAGTTCACGGCCGTCAACCAGGTGTTCGGCTTCTACCTCAACGGCGGCGGGCCGAACCTCGCCAACAAGGACCCGTTGCTGGTGCCCCTGCAGGTGCCGCCGCAGGCCGCGAACGACCTGATCAACTTCGTCGTCAACGGGCTCACCGACCCGCGCGTCGCACAGGGCCTGCCGCCGTTCGATCGGCCGACGCTGCGCAGCCAGGTGATGCCGCCGGTGGGCTTCCAGTACGGTCTGGGTTCCCCCGGCAGCGGCGGTCTCGTGCCGCGGATGCTCGCCGAGGTGCCGGCGAACGTCGGCAACCCCGATTGGAAGCTCGGCATCGCCGCGGCGCGCGGCGGCGCCGCCACGACGCTGGTCTTCGACCTGCTGCCCGGCAGCCAGGTGCTCGGCGGTGTGAACGTCGACCTCGCCCTGTCGGGGCACGAGCTGCTGGTCTGGGGCACGCTGCAGGGCGCCAACGGCGTCGCCGGCGCCGGCTACGCCTCGCTGCACCTCGGTCTGCCGGCGGACCCGGGGTTCGTCGGCCTGACGCTCTACGCGCAGTGGTTCGTCTGGGATGCCGGGGTGCCGACCGGCATCGCGACATCGCGCGGCGCCGAAGTGCGGTTCTTCTAGTGTAGTGCGCCTGGTAGATGGGGCATTATCCGGGATGCGGCGGCGTTCGTCGCAAGGCGCTGCGACGAAGGCATGTTCCAAACATCCTGTCGAGGAGCAGCAACGCCGCGACGGACGTCGACGAGCCCGCAGAATGCCCCATATATCGGACGCGCCACACTAGCTGGGAACGGGCTCGCCCGCCGAGCTGCCCCGCCGTTCAAGCCAGCTCGAACGCGCTGCGGTAGTGCGCGTGCGCCTGCAGGTGCTCGACGAGCTGGCACAGGTCGCGATCGCCGGCCAGCGTCGCGCTGTCGCCGACGATTGTCAGGTGGCGGCGCGCGCGTGTCAGCGCGACGTTGAGCCGCCGCAGTTCGGTGAGGAAGCCGGTCTCGCCGCGTTCGTTGCTGCGCACCAGCGAGACGACGACGGCTTCCTTCTCGCGACCCTGCAGGCCGTCGACGGTGCCGATCTCGAGCTCGCTGCTGCCGAAGCGTTCGCGCAGCAGTTGTACCTGGGCGTTGTAGGGGGTGACGATCGCGATCGCGGCGTCCGGCACGCCGGCATCGCGCAGTTCGCCGACGATCCGCACGACCAGGTCGGCTTCGCCCGGGTTGGCCTTGGAGCCGTCCTCGTCGCCTGCGGTCTCCTCGTGGCCGCAGCCGGCCGTGTCGACGAAGCACAGTGGCTCGCTGGTCCACTCGTTGGGCATCACGCCCGGCAGGTCGGTGAGCAGGTGGCCGCGCACCGCGTCGGCCGCGGTCAGGCGGCCGCCGTAGAAGCGGGCCGCGGGCCAGCCCATGATCGCCGCGTGCATGCGGTACTGCACGGTCAGCATGCGCACCGCCGGCGCGATCGTCGCCGCGTCGGCCAGACGTTCGAACAGGGTGCGGGCGAGGCCCTGCGCCGCGGCTTCGGTGGACTGGATGGTCGGTGGCAGCTGGCGGTGGTCGCCGGCCAGCAGCGCGCGCTTCGCGCGTGGCAGCGCGATCCAGCAGGACGCCTCGAGCGCCTGCGCCGCTTCGTCGATGACGACCTGGTCGAACGGCACCTCGAGCAGCAGCGGATCGGCGGCGCCGGTCAGTGTCGCGAGCACGACCTGGGCCTTGCCGACGAAGCCGCGCGTGATCGCCTGTTCGAGCTGGCGCTGCTCGCCGCGCAGCCGACGCAGTGCCTCGCGCGCCGCGGCGCGATCCTGGCGCGTCTTCGCCTTGTGGAGCGCGCGCTGGCCCTCGCTCAGCTCGCGCCGCACGTCGCGCAGCAGCTTCTGGTCGGGCGACTGGTCGACGAGCGCGCTCAGCGACACGTCGCGAACGGCGGCCTGCACGCGCGCCGGGTGGCCGAGCCGGACGATGTCGAGGCCGGCGCGCAGCAGGCGTTCGGCGAGGTTGTCCACGGCGACGTTGGAAGGCGCGCAGGCGAGCACGCGTTCGCCGCGGGCGACGACCTGACGGATGAACTCGACGACCGCGGTGGTCTTGCCGGTGCCGGGCGGGCCGTGGATCAGCGCGACGTGTTCGGCGCGCAGCGCGGTCGCCACGGCGTCGCGCTGCGACGGGTCGAGCGCTGCGTCGAACCAGGTGGGCTCGCCGCGCGGTGCCGCGAGGACGACCTCGCGGTCGCCGAACAGCGTGTCGACGTAGCGCGCCTCGTCGCCGCGGCGCTCGCGCGCGAGCCCGCGGACCGCGGCCTCGAGCCGGCGCCAGGTCACGTCCGACGCCAGGCGGTCGATCCGCACCAGCGACGGCAGGTCGACGTCCTCGTCGTCGAGCGCCACGACGAGCTGCTGGCGGTTTGCGCGGACGACCACGCCGCTGGCGAGCGGCGGCGCGCCGCGCGCCTCGCGTAGCGCGGTCAGGTCGCCTGGGCCAAAGCGGTGGGCGGGCAGCTCGTCGCCGCGGCTCGACCGCAGCACCGCGTGCAGGCGCCCGCCGAGGCCGGGTTCGAGGTCGGCGACGACGAGGCGCAGCAGGCAGACGCCGGCCGCGATCAGCTCGGCGTCGCTGCGGTCGTGCAGCAGCCGTTCGGCCTCGGCGGCCTCGGCGTCGCGCTCGAGCTGCAGCAGCCGCAGCTGCGTCGCGACGAAGGCGGGGACGTCCATGCGCCCGTCACGCTACGCGAACGCGCGGCTGCTTGCCCGCGCCGGCCGGCTGGATCGGCACGGCGATCGCCTGCTCGACGTCGGCCCACGGCCGCGGGGCGCTGTGGATCGTGACCACCTGCCTGACCTGCCAGCCTTCGCGGACACCGCGCCGGCGTCAGCCGAGCTTCTCGCTGATCGTCTTCGCCTGCAGGAACTGCAGCAGGTAGTCCGGACCGCCGGCCTTGCTGTCGGTGCCCGACATGTTGAAGCCGCCGACCGGATGGCCGCCGA
>CAYMRG010000448.1:2981-4805 GCA_964392555.1 uncultured candidatus Brocadiaceae bacterium | reverse complement strand
CGGCGATGGCCTTGGCGAGCAGCGTCTTGCCGGTGCCGGGCGATCCAACCATCAGCACGCCGCGCGGGATCGAGCCGCCGAGCCGCGCGAACTTCGCCGGGTTCTTCAGGAACTCGATGATCTCGCGGACCTCGGCCTTGGCCTCCTCCATGCCCGCGACGTCCTCGAACGTCACGTTGGTGCGGTTCTCCTTGGTGTAGAGCGCGGCGCGGCTGCGGCCGAAGCTCAGCACGCCGCCCGAGCCGCCGGGTGCGCGCATCTGGCGCAGGATGAAGAACCAGACGATCGCCAGCACCAGGATCCACGGACCGACCGTGCCGATGATGTAGATCAGCGCGGTGTTCGGCTCGGAGACGCGGAAGTCGCTCGGGCCGAGCGACAGGTGGAAGTCGCGGATCGGCACCTGGTCGGCCTGCAGCGTCTCGACGACCGCCTGCAGCGGCGGCTCGCCGGCGACCGTCGGCGGCTCGAGCTTGACGTACTGGCTCTGCGAACCGCGCAGGATGATCGCGGTCAGGTAGGTGCCGGCGCGACGGATGTCGTGTTCCTCGCGCAGCGTCGGACTCGGCACCTTGGCCGGCGACTCCTCGACGAGGTAGGCGCGCAGCACCTTGATGCGGTTCTGCTTGATGTCGTCCAGGAAGCGCGTCGTGCCGGACTGCGCCGCCGCGTAGGCGTTGTCGTCCAGCCGCTGGCTACTGAGCGTGCTGTAGAGCTCGAACTCGCCGTCCTTGTCCAGCGACTCGCTGACCACGACCTCGATGTGGCGGACGCCGCCCTTCTCCCGGACATCGCCGGCGACCACGCCGCCGGAGTAGCTGAGGTTCTCGATGCGGCTGTTCAGCAGGTGGCTGTAGTAGGCGTGCATCGAGCTCTGGTCACGGCCACCAGTGTTCGACACCACCAGGAACAGTGCGGTCAGCAGGACCAGGATCAGGATGACCCCGCCCATGCCACGCGGCTTCTTGCCGCGCGGCTCGCCTTCGGCCGGTTCCTTGGTTTCTTTGCTCGTCATGCGGTACTCGTCGGGTCTGGACCGGAGCCTTGCCCCCCATCGGCGCAGCAGCGCCCGGGGCCGTAGCTCGCGTGCCAACGCACGTTCGGCCGGGGCGCGAACGCGGCGCAGCCGCCGAGGATAGGTCACCCGACGGGCGGATGCCAGTTGCGCCTGCGCGGCGGCCGAACTCGGTTGCGAGCCGCCCCGGAGCCCGCCCGACCCACCCCCGGGGATTCACCACTGCGGACCGAGGTCCGTCGCAGCCGATCAGAGTCCGGGGGAAGCCAGGAACCATGACCGCGAAGAGGAAAACGGTCCTCGTCGTCGACGACTCGATCACCGTCCAGAAGGTCGTCGAACTGGCATTGCGCGACACCTACCGCGTCCTGTGCGCGTCGGAAGGCGCCAGGGGTCTGGAGCTGGCCAAGGCCGAACACCCCGACCTGATCCTGGTCGACTACCAGATGCCCGGCATGTACGGGAACGTGTTCTGCAAGAAGCTGCGCGAGATCCCGGAGCTGTGCGAAGCGCGCCTGGTGCTGATCTCGGCGAAGAGCGACTCGATCGGCTACTACTTCGAGCACGTCGTCGGCATCGAACACCGCCTGCAGAAGCCGTTCGACGTGAAGGAGCTGCGGCGCGTCGCCACCGCGCTGCTCGATGGCGCCGACGACCACGCCGAGGCCGGACCGAAGGTCGGCGAGCCGACCGCTCCGACCGTGGAGCGGCAGGCGCCGCCGCCGGCCGCCGAGGCACCGGCCGCGTCGCCGAAGGCTCCGACCAGGGCTCCGGCCGGGAAGTCGCGCGACACCGCGGACACGAACAGC
>CAYMRG010000448.1:0-2971 GCA_964392555.1 uncultured candidatus Brocadiaceae bacterium | reverse complement strand
GCCGCCGCGGTGCCAGCCGAGCCGCCGCCGGCCAAACCGGTCGCACCACCGCAACCGCCACCGCCACCGCCACCGCCACCGCAGACCTCGACCGCGCCGCCGAGCGCGCCCGTCGCCGAGCCGAAGCCGGCCGCCGTCGGCTGCCCGCCGGCCGACCGCTTCGCCGAATTCGGCCGCCTGTCGCTGCCCGAACTGGTGCGTGCCGCGGTGCGCGACAGCCTCGGCATGGCCGGGCTCGGCGACGCCACCGAAGGCCTGGTGCTGCGTTCGCCACTGCGCCAGCTGACCTTGCCGGATGCCCTGAGCTTCGCCTGCCACCACCGCCTGACCGGCAACATCGCGCTGCTCGGCAAGGGCGTGTTCGGCGAGGTGTTCGTCGAGGACGGCCTGTTCGCGTTCGCGCGCGCGACGCGCCGCGGTGAGCCGTCGCCGCTGGCCGACGTGATGTTCGATCCCGGCGAGACCGCGTCGCTCGCGCGGCGCATCCTGCGCGGCCTCGGCGGCGCCGCGCCCGAACAGCTGGCGATGGGCCGCGCGCTCGTCGAGGCCGGCGCCGTCAGCGCGAGCGCCTGGCGCGATTCGCTCGAGCAGCACAGCCGACGCGCGCTGGCAGGTCTGCTCGACCTCGCCGACGGCACGCTGTGCCTGCGCACCCACCCGCTGCCGGGCGACGTGCTGCAGAGTTCGCTGCGCTTGCCGACCATGCAGGTCCTGATGGACAGCCTGCGGCTGGTCGACGAACGCGATCGCGCGCGCCGCGCCTTCGCCGACCGCGACGTCGTGCTGTTCCAGATCGTCGACGACGGCCAGGTCGGCCGACTGACCGAGGCCGAACTCGCGATCCTCGGCCTGGTCGACGGCCAGCGCCCGCTCGAGCAATTGCTGGATGCGACCGACCAGGACCCCGACGAGGTGCTGCGGACCTGCTTCCGCCTGCTGCAGGTCGGCGTCTTGCGGCGGCGCGAAGGCAACGGCGCCGCGCCGGAGCCGGTCGCGAACGGCTGAGGTGCTCCGGCCGTTTCTACAAAGGCCCGCACCACGGCGCGGCGACGAGGATGGTTGCTGCGGATGCGCGAGCGCAGAGGCTCGGCACGTGGCTTGCTCTCGGCGCGACCATGCAAGCCAACAGCTCCACCGCGTTCCTCCTGCTCGCCGCGACCCTCGCTGGATGCAGCACGACGAGCATTCCCGACGCCGAACCGATCACCGCATCACCGCGGGAACCCGTGTTCCAGAATCCCTCGACGACGACGACGACGACGTCACCGACCGGCGGGCCCATGACGCAGGCAGAGCTGCACCGCCGCACGACGCCGTGGGAAGTCACGGTCGGCGGCGCCGGCAGCAGCAACAAGGAGTTCGACGCGGGCGGCGGTCAGGGATCGTTCTCGGTCGGCTACTTCGTGAACGACATCGTCGAGCTGTCGGCGCGCCAGAACCTCGCCTACGCCGACGGCACGCCCGATGGCGGCGGCGCGTGGAACGGCGCGAGCCGCGCGGCTCTCGATCTGCACATTCCGCTCGGCAACGTCCTGCCGTACGTCGGCGCCAACGTCGGCTACGTCTACGGCGACTCGATCCACGACTCGATCGTCGCCGGCCCCGAAGCCGGCGTGAAGATCTTCCTCAAGGACGAGGCGTTCGTGCAGTTCGCCGCCGAGTGGGAGTTCTTCCTCGACAAGGACGAGACGATCGGCGCGGCCTTCGACGACGGCCAGCTGCTCTACGCGCTCAGCATGGGCCTGCGCTTCTGATCGACGCCACTCTGATCGAAGTCCCTCTGATCGAAATCACCGCCCAGTCACCGCGCCGGCAGCAGATCGGCGCGGTGGCTGCGCAGGGCCGTCTGCACCAGTTCGTGCATGCCCTGCGTCTGGCCCGCGTCGAACGCGGCGAACAGCGCCTTGCGCATGCGCGGTTCCCAAAACCGCTTGAGGTGGCCCACGACGCCGGCGACGGCGGCCTTGGGCTCGGCTTCGCCGGCGAAGAACTGCGCGATCTGGTTCGCCATCCGCACGAGCTTCGACGCGTCCATCAGACCGTCTCCCGCTTCGGCAGCAGCTGCTGCTGCGCGACCTCGAACGAGTCGAACTCGCGCTGCCAGCCCGAAGGCGCCATCGACTTCGCGACCTGCACCGCCGTCACCTTGTACTCGGGACAGTTCGTCGCCCAGTCCGAGTTGTCGGTCGTGACGACGTTGGCGCCCGAGCCCGGATGGTGGAACGTCGTGTAGACGACACCCGGCTGCATGCGATCGCTGACCACCGCGCGCAGCACCGTCTCACCCTGGCGACTGCGCAGCGTCACGGCGTCGCCGTCGACGATGCCGCGCTGCTCGGCGTCGTGGGCGTGGATCTCGAGCACGTCCGCCGCGTGCCAGGTCGTGTTGGCCGTGCGCCGCGTCTGCGCGCCGACGTTGTACTGGCTGAGGATGCGGCCGGTGGTCAACAGCAGCGGGAAGCGCGGCGTCGTGCGTTCCTCGGTCGGCACGTAGTCGGTGACGACGAACCGTCCCTTGCCGCGCACGAACTGCTGCTCGTGCATGTAGGGCGTGCCCTCCGGCGCCGCGTCGTTGCACGGCCACTGGATGCTGCCGAGGCGGTCGAGCTTGTCGTAGGTCACGCCGGCGAAGGTCGGCGTCAGCGCCGCGATCTCGGCCATGATCTCGCTCGGGTGGTCGTAGTGCATCGCGTAGCCGAGCGCTTCGGCGAACGCCACCGTGACCTCCCAGTCGGCCATGCCGGCGAGCGGTGGCATGACCTTGCGCACGCGGCTGATGCGGCGTTCGGCGTTGGTGAACGTGCCGTCCTTCTCGAGGAACGACGCGCCGGGCAGCAGCACGTGCGCGTACTTCGCCGTCTCGTTGACGAAGATGTCCTGGACGATCACGCACTCCATCGCCGACAGCACCTTCTGCACGTGCTGCGTATCGGGATCCGACTGGGCGATGTCCTCGCCCTGGATGTACAGC
>CAYMRG010000447.1:0-4818 GCA_964392555.1 uncultured candidatus Brocadiaceae bacterium | reverse complement strand
AGTTCAGCTCGATCAAGACGCCGGACATGGCACCGGCGAACGTGCTGAAGCGCGTCGAGGAGCGCTGGCCGCTGTACCTGACGGCGCCCGAAAAATGGGTCGATCCCAGCCTCTCGAGCCTCGAGAACTACGCGCGGACCCAGCAGCCGCAGCCGCCGAAGCAGAAGACCTGAGCCGACGCTCCGGACCGCGGCATGGAAGGCCGCTGCCCTGGCTGCCGCAGCGCCGGGCAGCGGGTGTCAGCGTGGCTTGCAGCGGCTGCCCGCGGATAGTACTTTCAAAGGTCATACCGGCGACGCGACGACCGCGACGCCGACCCGCGCTCGCCGGCTGCGCAACGGCTCGACGGGCGTCGATGCCCGCCTTCGCCACGGGCCCGATCAGCCTGCGAGCCGTGTTGATCCGGCCGGCAGCACTCCGCTTACCCCCTCTTTCCCGGCCTGCCCTGCACCGATCCTGCACTGAGCGCGTTCAACCCCGCCCCGCTGCCGCTTCGGTGGCGCAGGTCTGTCTCGAGATCCGGGGCCGACGCTCCCTGGCGTCGGCCTCACAGCAACCTGCCCTGCCGCGGCGGCGCCCGCGCGGCAATCGGCGCGCGCTCCGGCTCGGCCGCGCCGCAACCCCGCTCCTGATGCGCGAGGATCCGCGCGATCACCTCCGGCTCCTCGAGGCTCGCGATCACCCGCAGCCGTCCCTGGCAGCGGCAGCAGTTCTCGATCTCGATCGCGAACACCCGCTTCAGACGCTGCGCCCAGCTCAGCGCGGCACGCTTCGGCGCCGCCGGTGCCTCGGCGCCCTGCTTCGCGCCCTTCCCTCCCGCCCCGGCGGATTTACCCATCGTCATTGCTTGCTGCCAGTAATTCTGCTGAACTCCGCGCCTCATTCCCGAGGAGGAATCAGGATGTTGTTTTCTGAATACAGAAGCTGGCTGCCCGGCTGCGTCGCCGGCCTCGTGGGCTTCGCCGGACTGACGCTGCCGGTGCTGGCGCAGGAGGCGGCCGAAGCATCCGCAGGCGATGCCGTCGCGCTCGAAGAGATCGTGGTCACCGCGCGCAAGCGCGCCGAGACGCTGCTGGAGGTGCCGGTCGCCGTGACCGCGCTGACGGCCGACGACATCGACCAGAAGGGCATCGAGAACCTGAACGACGTGGCCCTGTTCACGCCCGGTCTGACCTACTTCGACTCGATCCAGAACCAGCTCGGCACGCCGGTCATCCGCGGCATCTCGCAGACCAATCTCAACAGCCCGGACCGCAACGTCGCGATCTTCTACGGCGGCGTCTATCTCTCGAGCACCAGCGGCGCGAACCTCGAGATCCTCGACGTCGATCGCGTCGAGGTGGTCAAAGGTCCGCAGTCGGCGCTGTATGGTCGCAATGCCTTCAACGGCGCGATCAACTTCGTGCCGGCCGCGCCGACCGAGACGTTCTTCTCCAAGGTCGAGGCGACCGTCGGCTCCGACGAGCGCTACGAGGGCAAGCTCGTGGTCTCCGGCCCGCTGACCGACCGCATCCGCGGCCGTTTCGCGGCCAGCTACAACACCTTCGACGGCACCTACCGCAACGCCGCCGAGCCGAACGACAACCTCGGCGGCTACGAGACCAAGAACGCTTCGGGCTCGCTCGATTTCGAGGTCACCGACGATCTCGAGGTGAAGCTCTTCGGCTTCTATACCGATGACCACCGCGATCCGGGCCATCTCTGGGTCTACGACAACAACAACTGCGGCCCGAACCCGATGGCGCCCACCGCGACCTGCGGCGAGATCCAGTACCGCTCGAACCTGGCGTCCAGCCCGATCGCCGAGGGCGTCGACCGCGAGGTCACGCTCGGCGCGCTCGACATCAGCTACCAGCTCGGCTCGCTGACCTTCATCAGCCAGACCGCGCAGTACGACGCGACGATCGAGGCGTTCACCGAGTACACGGCCAACGGCATCGGCGATCTGCAGCAGATCATCCGCCAGTCCGACGTCAACGCCCTGGTGGCGATGGGCGTGCCGCTGACGACCGCATGGCTGTCCGCGCCCGTGGTGCGCACGCAGCGCGTGCTGCAGTACACCGGCAACCCGCCGGCGGACTTCAAGTCCTTCAGCCAGGAGTTCCGCATCGAATCCGACCAGGAGAAGCGGCTGCGCGGCTCGGTCGGCCTGTTCTATTACAAGAACGAGGCCGAGGCGATCACCGCCTCGTCGTTCGACGGCACCGGCCTCTCGGCCGACGAGCGCGTCCGCGATCAGCTGCTGTTCACGCTCAGCAGCCCGGCCATCGTCCGCACCGATCCGCGCGACATGTTCGTCAGCACCTTCCTCGACCGCACCGACTACCAGCGCGCCTACTTCGGCACGTTCGAGTTCGACGCGTTCGACAACCTGACGATCGGCGCCGAGGCCCGCCACGACACAGAGGACCGCCAGCAGACCAACCTCACGGTCGGTCCCTCGTCGCTGCAGCGCAAGGAGTTCGACTACAACACTTGGCGCGGTCACGTCGACTACGAGATTTCGCCGGTGCAAAAGGTCTATGTCTCGGCCGCCAAGGGCGTGATCTCGGGCTTCTTCAATCCGACGGTCGATGCCGGGACGCGCCAGCCGCTGCCCGCGGAGCTGCAGAGCTACGGCCCGGCGCAGAACCGCACCTACGAGATCGGCTGGAAGGCCGAGTGGCTGGACCGCCGCCTCAGCACCGAGCTGACCGCGTTCTACATCAACTACACGGGCCTGCAGATCAACGCGCCGCCGCCGCCGCCCGCGATCACGGCCATCGTGCAGAACCTCTCGAAGGTGAACGTGCGCGGTTTCGAGGCCGCGGTGAACTGGGCGGTCACCGACCGGGTCCGCGTGGGCGCCACCTATGGCTATTCGCCGACCGAGTTCGGCCAGCAGTCCGTCGAGCCGGGCGTGCTGCGCTACTGCGGCGGTCAGGCCGCGCTGACGGCGCAGGGCCTGAACCCGGGCTTCTGCAACACGCTGCTGTTCCGCGGCGTGGTGCAGCCGGACGTCGGCGGCCAGTCACTGCCGCGCGCGCCGGAGATGAACGCGTCGCTCTATGGCGCGTTCGAGGCGCCGCTCAGCGGCGACTGGTCGTTCTTCGGCCGTGCCGATGCGAGCTACACCTCGAAGGCCTACACCATGACCTGGAACGTCGCGACGATCCCGGAGCGGACCATCGTCAACGCCCGCCTCGGCGTGCGTCGCGGCTCCAACCTGGAGCTCGCGCTCTGGGGCCGCAACATCTTCGACGAGAAGTACGTGACGGCCGTGATCTTCCAGCCGCACTTCAACCAGCCGGCGGCGACCGGCTTCACGCCGAACGTGTCGCAGGGCGAGCTGGCGACCTACGGCCTGACGGCCACGTACCGCTTCGACTGATCGTCGCGCGTTCCGCGGTATCGCGCCCGGCTGGCCTGCTTCGCAGCAGGCCAGCCGGGCGTTTTCATTGGCGACGGCATGGGACTATGCTCGCGGCATGATTCCGTCGCGATTTGCGCCGCTGCCGCTGCCGCTGTCGTTGTCATTGCCGCTGCTGCTGCCGCCGTTTCCGTCGTCGTTGCCGTCGTCATTTCCCTGGCCATGCAGCTCGCGCGCAGCGTGATCGGCATCGCGGGCCGGGTGCTGCTCGCGATGGCCATCGTCTCGACCGGCCTCGGGCTGTGGCTCGCGGAATCGTCCTACGCCTTTGCGACCGACACCGAGCGTGCCGAGGGCCGGGTGATCGACCAGCGCGAGTCGCCCCAGGGCGCCGGTCGGTCGATGTTCAGCGGATAGTACTTTCAAAGGTCATACCGGCGACGCGACGACCGCGACGCCGACCCGCGCTCGCCGGCTGCGCAACGGGCCAGCAAGTCGGACGTCGAGAATCTGCGATTGGCAGTCAAGGCCGACGTCGACAACCTCCGCGTCACCACGAAGGCCGAGATGGAGCTGCTCCGCGCCTCGATGACGATCCGCCTCGGGTCGATGCTCGTGGTCGGCTTGAGCCTGCTGTTCGCGGCACTGAAGCTCACCTGAGCGACCGACCGGCGTCACGCGCCGGTCTCCGCCCGATCTCGCTGCCCCGGACCATCGAACAACTGCCGCCGCTCGGCTATCCTCCGCAACGAAGACCGCCCAGAACGGTCAGGGAGGCGAACCCAGGTGCCAGGTCCCGGCGTGATCAGCGCGTCGATGCTTTACGCGCATCTGACCTGCCCGCATCGTGTCTCGATGGACGCGCACGTCGATCCGGCGCTGCGCGATCCGGTGAATCCCTTCGTCGAGATGCTGTGGGATCGCGGCACGATCTACGAAGCGGAGGTCATCGGCCGCGTCGGCCGGCCGTTTCTCGACCTGTCGGCACTGAAGGGCGACGAGAAGGAGCAGGCGACGCGCGCGGCGATCGCACGACGCGAGCCGCTGATCTACTCGGGAAGGCTCAGCGACGCCGAGCTTCTCGGGGTGCCGGACCTGCTGCGCCTCGAAGACGGTGGTTATGTCGCGATCGACATCAAGTCGGGCGCGGGGGCGGAGTTCCTGTCCGAGGACGACTCCGACGACGCGCCCTCCAGGCCGAAGAAGACCTACGGCGTGCAGCTCGCGCTCTACACCGACCTGCTGTCGCGCCTCGGTGTCTCGGCCGGCTGGTACGGCTACATCTGGGACGTCTACGGCGAAGAGGTGCGCTACGACCTGATGGCGCCGCTGCCCGACGGCTCGTGGGTCGGCGCGACCCAGGGCACGAGCGGCAGCCTGCTCGTGCGGTCCGACGTCGTGACGCCGGCGACCGGCACGCCCGTCGCGCAGGCCACCGTCGTCCCCGGCGAGGGCACGCTCACGATCAC
>CAYMRG010000446.1:0-4819 GCA_964392555.1 uncultured candidatus Brocadiaceae bacterium | reverse complement strand
GCGGAGTTTACATCGCGCGCCGGTCGGGCAACATGCTGCGCGCGATGACCGCCGTTCCGCCGACCGACCGACCCTTCGACCTCGACGCGCTCGAGTTCCAGAGCGTCCGCGCGCTGCTGACCGAGCGGCTGCAGTCGCCGGTCGGCCGCTCGGCGATCGAGGCGCTGGCGCCCTATGCGGACCTCGCGGCGCTGCGCACCGAGCTGGCCGCGGTCGGCGACCTCGCGGCGAAGGTCGCGAACGGACCGCCGCTGCCGTTGACCGGCGCCGTCGAGGTGCGTTCGTGGCTGCCGTCGTTCGTCGCCGGCGAGCACGCGGTGGGGGCCAAGGACCTCGCCGACCTGAAGCGGCTGCTGCGCGCCGGCGAGCGGTGCCGCAAGTGGCTCGGCGCCGGGACGCCGGCACTGGTCGCGGTCGCCGCGGCCGCCCCCGACCTCGAGGACCTGGTCGGCGAACTCGAGACGATCGTCGACGATCGCGGCGAGGTGCTCGACACGGCGTCGGCGCGGCTGAAGGCGATCCGCGGCGAGATCGAGCAGGCGCGCCAGGTCGTCGACGCGACCGTGCAGCGCGTGCTCGCCGAGGGCGAGGTGCGCAAGTACCTGCAGTCGCCGGAGCCGGCCTGGCGCCACGGTCGGCCGGTGCTGCAGGTCAAGGCCGAGTTCCGCCACAAGGTCGGCGGGCTGCTGCACGACCGCAGCGCGTCGGGCGCGACGCTGTTCGTCGAACCCGAGGCCGTGCTCGACGCCGCGAACCGGCTGTCCGACGCGCAGTCGGCGGAGAACCGCGAGATCAACGTCGTGCTCGCCGACGCCGCGCGCGGCCTGCGGCGTTGCAGCGGCGAGTTGCTCGCCGCGGTCGAGTTCGTCGCCGCAGCCGACCTGCTGCAGGCCAAGGCGCGGCTGGTGGTCGAGGCCGGGTTCACCGTGCCCGACGTCGTCGCCGACGGCGCCCTGCGCCTGCACGGCGCGCGCCACCCGCTGCTGCTGCAGCGGCGCGCCGGCCCGATCGTGCCGCTCGACGTGGCGCTCGGCGAGCCGAACCACCTGCTGGTCGTCACCGGTCCCAACACCGGCGGCAAGACCGTCGTGCTGAAGACGATCGGCCTGCTGGCGCTGATGGCGATCAGCGGCGTGCCGATCCCCGCCGCGGCCGGCGCGCAGGTGCCGTTCTTCCGCGCGGTGCAGGCCGACATCGGCGACGAGCAGGCGATCTCGCAGAACCTGTCGACGTTCAGCTCGCACGTGCAGCGGATCGCGCGCTGCGTCCACCAGGCCTCGCCGGAGGCGCTGGTGCTGCTCGACGAGCTCGGCGCCGGCACCGACCCCGAGGAAGGCAGCGTGCTCGGCTACGCGGTGCTCGAGGCGCTGGTGCAGCGCCGCGCGTTCGCGGTCGTGACGACGCACCTCGGGCGGCTCAAGGACTTCGCCTACCAGGTGCAGGGCGCCGAGAATGGTTCGATGGCGTTCGACGGTGCGACGCTGCAGCCGCTCTACCGCCTCGACATCGGCATTCCGGGCAACAGCCACGCGCTGGACATCGCCAGCCGCGTCGGCATGCCGAAGGCGATCGTCGACCGCGCCCGCACCCTGCTCGGCGTCCGCGACCAGAGCCTCGACCACATCATCGAACGCGTGCAGATCGCGCGCCGCGACGCCGAGGCCGACCGGCGCAAGTCCGCCGACCTGTCGCGCGGTCTGCAGGTCCGCGAGGCCGAGCTGCGCGAGCGGATGGCCGACGCGGTGAAGAAGGAGAACTGGCTGCAGGAGGAGGCCGACGGCGTGGTCGAGGCGGAGCTGCGGGCGGCGCAGGCGGCGATGGCGGAGCCGCTGACCGCGCTGCTGTCGGCGCCGGGACAGCACGGTGAGCGGGCGCGTGCCCTCAAGGCGGTCGTCGACGGGCTGCTGAAGAACGCGGCGCTGCACCGGCGCCGCCAGCGCTTCTGTTTCGGTCTGAAGAAGGGCGACCAGGTCTACCTGCCGCGGTGGGGGCGCCTGTGCGCGGTCCACAAGGTCGACAAGGTCCGCGAGACGCTGTCCGTCGACTACGGCAACGTGAAGATGGAGGTGCCGTTCGAGGACGTTTCGTGGCTGCAGCCGCTCGGCGGATAGGCTACGCTCTCGACCGCTTCGTTCGTCCGCTTCCTCCGCTTCCGGTGTCGACCGTCCTGATCGCCGACAACGACGCCGCGGTGAGCGCTCTGCTCGCCGAGGTGTTGGTGCGCCGCGGCCTCGCGGTGGAGCGCGCCTTCGACGGCGCGGCTGCCGCGGCGCGGGCGCGGGCGCCCCACGTCGCCGTGCTGGTGTGCGACCTCGACATGCCGAAGCTCGGTGGCGCCGACGTGCTGGAGTCGCTCGCCGACCTGCCGCGACCACCGCTCGCGGTGGTGGTCTCGGGTTATCTCGACGCCGCGATCGAGCACCGGCTGCAGCGGCTGCCGTTCGTCGTCGACGTGTTCCGCAAGCCGTTCGATCTGCTGGCGTTCGCCGGCCGCGTCGCCGAACTGGTCGCGACCCGCTCGGCCGGCGACCAGCCGCCGGCGGCCGCGGAGGCGGACGGATGAGCGGTCTGCTGCGGCGCCTGTCGTTCCGTTCCGCAGGCGAGTCGCACGGGCCCACCGTGGTCGCCGTGCTCGAAGGTCTGCCGCGCGGCCTGCCGCTCGACGTCGCGGCGATCGACGCCGCCCTGCGGCTGCGCCAGGGCGGCGCCGGGCGCGGCGGCCGGCAACGCGTCGAACACGACACCGTGCAGGTCCTCGGCGGCGTGCGCCGCGGGCGCACGATCGGTTCGCCGCTGTGCCTCGCGATCCAGAACCGCGACCACACGATCGACGCGCTGCCCGAGCCGACGCGGCCGCGGCCCGGTCACGCGGACCTGGCGGGCTGCTACCACTGGCTCGACCGCGACATCCGCTCCACGCTCGAGCGCGCCTCGGCGCGCGAAACGGTCGCGAGGGTCGCCGCCGGCGCGGTCGGGACGCAACTGCTGGAACGATTGGGGACGCGGGTTCTCGGCTTCGTCCGGTCGGTGCACGCCGCGCGTCTGCCGGACGACCTGCCGGGAGCGGCCGTGACGGACCTGTCGGTGCTCCGGGCCCGCCGTGACGCCACCCGGCTCTACACGCTCGATGCCGCTGCCGACGAGGCGATGCTGGCCGCAGTCCAGACCGCGGCGCAGCGCGGTGACACGGTCGGCGGTGTGGTCGAGGTGCACGCGGTGGGTGTGCTGCCGGGGCTCGGCAGCTGTGTGCAGTGGAGTGAGCGGCTCGATGCCTCCCTGGGCGCCGCGCTGCTGTCGATTCCGGCCGTGAAGGGTGTCGAGATCGGGGCCGGGTTCGCTGCCGCCGGCGAGTTCGGCTCCGCCGTGCACGATCCGATCGCCGCGACCCGCCTGCTCGGCCCGGCGTACGACCGCAGTGCGAACCGCGCCGGCGGGGTCGAGGGTGGGATGACGAACGGGCAGCCGCTGGTCGTGCGCGCGGCGATGAAGCCGATCGCGACCCTGCGACAGCCGCTGGCCAGCGTCGACCTCGCCGATGGCACGGCCAGCGACGCCGGCTACGAGCGATCGGACGTCTGCGCCGTGTCGGCCTGCGCGGTGGTCGCCGAGGCGATGGTCGCGCTGGTGCTCGCCGATGCGACCCTGCACCGGCTCGGCGGCGAGTCGCTGCCGGAAGTGGTGGCAAGGTGGCGCCGGTTCACGCGCGCCGCGCGGCGGATCTGAATCTGGTGGCCCTGCGGGCGACCAGAACCAGACGCATCCGGCCCCGCGGCGTCGCCTGCCAGGGGGATCCGGGGATCAGCCGCGACCGTGCGAACGCGGGGCGTCGGCGAAAAATGGCTGCGTCGACCTTGAACTGCCCTCGGGCGCCGGTATCTTGCTTCCGCCTTTCCAGGCAGCTAGGCCGCTAGCGTAGCTCAACTGGTAGAGCACCTGATTTGTAATCTGGAGGTTGTGGGTTCAAGTCCCATCGCTAGCTCCAGACCGTGGATCGGGTCGCACCAGAAAGCTGCTAGCGGTCGTGCTGTTCGGCGGGGCTCGTGCGCACGGACTCGTCCGGGCGGATACCAAAGCGGCCAAATGGACCAGACTGTAAATCTGGCGGCTCAGCCTTCGCAGGTTCGAATCCTGCTCCGCCCACCAGTCTTCCGGCCGGCTGCGTAGCCGACTCGGAGGGCGTGCACACGAGACAAGTTCGATCCAGTCGGTAGTTGGTTTGGCTTCGGCGGCGCGGGCTCGCCTGCATCCTCTGGAGCGTGCAAGCAGGTTCCAGCGGGTGTAGCTCAATGGTAGAGCTCCAGCCTTCCAAGCTGGTGGTGAGGGTTCGATTCCCTTCACCCGCTCCAGATCGTTCTTTCTTCTTCTTCCGTTGTTCGCTGCTATAGCTCAGCTGGTAGAGCACCTCCTTGGTAAGGAGGAGGTCGTGGGTTCGATTCCCGCTAGCAGCTCCATCCGCACTTCGTTCCGCATTCCAGTGTTCGGGCCGGCACCGGCCCCTTCCGAGATCCCATGGCCAAGGAAACTTTCACCAGAACCAAGCCCCACGTGAACGTGGGGACCATCGGGCACGTTGCCCACGGCAAGACCACGACGACGGCGGCCATCACGTACACGCTCGCCTCGGTGGGTCTCGCCAAGTACAAGGAGTACGCGGCGGTCGCCAAGGGTGGCACCGTCCGTGACGCCACGCGCGTGGTCACGATCTCGGCGGCGCACGTCGAATACGAGACCAAGAACCGCCACTACGCCCACGTCGACTGCCCCGGCCACGCCGACTACGTGAAGAACATGATCACGGGTGCGGCGCAGATGGACGGCG
>CAYMRG010000445.1:0-4843 GCA_964392555.1 uncultured candidatus Brocadiaceae bacterium | reverse complement strand
CGCCAACGGCGAATCCGCTCGCCACGCGAGGAAACGCGGGAGTAGTAGATCAGCGACCTTCTTCGGCCGGCGAAGCGGTAGGATGGGCGGCGGCTCATTCGTCCATCAGGGGGATCCATGCGCGAACTGTGTTGCCGCCGTGGTGCGGGTCTGCTGGTCATGCTTCTGCTGTTCTTCGCGGGAAGCCTGCAGGCCCAATGTTCGCCGCTATGGCTGCCGAACGGCGGCTACCCGGGCGTCACGGGCACCGTGCACACAATGGCCAGCTGGGATCCCGATGGGCCCGGGCCGATTCCGCGCCGGGTGGCGGTCGGCGGCTACTTCAACCAGGCCGGCAGTTTCGTGGCATACAGCGTCGCGGCCTTCGATCCTGCGACGGGTGATTGGGCGGTGCCCTTCCCCGGTACGCCCGTCGCGCCCGCGCCGTTCGAGACCTGCGTCACGATGCCCAACGGCGACCTGATCGTGGGCGGCTCGTTCTCGTTCGTCGGCGGCACGATCGCGAACAATATCGCGCGATGGGACGGCGCCCATTGGTTGCCGCTCAGCATCGGCACGAACCAGCGGGTGCTGGCCCTGGCCGTGCTGCCCTGGGGCGACCTCGTGGCCGGTGGCGAGTTCACGACCGCGGGCGGGGTCGTGGTCAACGGCGTCGCGCGTTGGAGCGGCAGCTCGTGGCTGCCGCTCGGCAGCGGTGTCAACGGCACCGTCGCCGCGCTCGCGGTGGCGCCGAACGGCGACCTGATCGTCGGCGGCAACTTCACGGCCGCCGGCGGCGTCGCCGCCAACGGCATCGCGCGTTTCAACGGCAGTGCCTGGTCGGCGCTCGGCGCGGGCGTCGCCGGCAGCGTCGCGGCGCTCGCGGTCACCGCCAGCGGCGAGGTGCTGGCGGGTGGTTCGTTCGCGACGGCCGGCGGCGCGGCGGCGAGCAACATCGCGCGCTGGAACGGCAGCAGCTGGTCCGCGCTCGGCGCGGGCATCGGCGGCGCGGTGAAGGCGCTCGCGTGGTTGCCGAACGACGATCTGGTGGCCGGCGGGCTCTTCGCCACCGCGGGTGCGGCGAGCGCCGACAACGTCGCGCGCTGGGACGGTGCGACGTGGAGCGCCTTCGCCAGCGGGACGAACGGTGTGGTGCGCGACATCGAGGTCGTGGGCGACGGTGATTTCCTCGTCTGTGGCGACTTCAGCTCGGTCAGCGGCATCGTCGCGAGCGGCATCGCGCGGTGGCGCGGTGGCGCGTGGTCGCAGCTGGGCGGCACGCCGGACAACGTCGTGACCCGGTTGTTCGCGACCCCCGGTGGCGAGCTGGTGGTCGCCGGCAATTTCTCGATGGTCGGTGGCGTGGTTGCCAACGGCATCGCGCGGTGGAACGGCAGTGCCTGGTCATCGTTCGGCAGCGGGACGAACGCCTACGTGTTCGCGGCGGCTGCCCTGCCCAACGGCGACATCGTGGCCGGTGGCGGCTTCACGATGGCGGATGGTGTGCCGGCGAATCGCATCGCGCGTTGGGATGGCGCGAGCTGGTCTGCGCTAGGCACGGGCGTGGACAACGACGTGACCGCCATCGCGGTGATGGCCAATGGCGACCTCGTGGCGGGCGGGGTGTTCACGACCGCTGGCGGTGTCGGCGCGAGCCGCATCGCGCGTTGGAATGGCTCGACCTGGTCTCCGCTCGGCACCGGTCTGGACGACGCCGTGACGGCGCTCGCGGTCTTGCCCAATGGCGACCTCGTGGCGGGTGGGGCGTTCCACACGGCCGGCGGCGTCGCCGCGAACCGCATCGCGCGCTGGGATGGCGCAACCTGGTCGCCCTTCGGCACGGGTCTGGTTCAGGCCACCGACACGCTCGCAGCACTACTGGCCCTGCCGAACGGCGACTTCGTGGCCGGCGGCAGCTTCGCGGTCATCGGCGGGGTCGGCGCCAACAACATCGCGCTCTGGAACGGCAGCTCGTGGTCGGCACTGGGCGCTGGGGTCAGCGGCCGGGTCAGGTCGCTGGCCCGACTGCCTGATGGCGGGTTCGTTGCCGGTGGTGTGGATCCCATCCCCGGCAGCTCGTCTGCGGCCTTCCTCGCGCGCTGGGACGGCAGCTCCTGGTCCGGGCTGGGCAGCGGCGTCGCTGGCGCCGAAGTGAATGCCGTCGCGTTCCTGCCGAGCGGCAGGCTGGCCGTCGGCGGCTGGTTCCAGACGGCGGGTTCCACGATCTCGCCGAACTTCGCCTGGTACGCGAGCCGGTGTCCCGCCGCCACCGCCGTCGCCGGCACCGGTTGCGCCGGTTCGGGCGGCGCGAACGACTACGCCGTCGTGACGCAGCCGTGGGTGGGCTCCAGCTACCGCACGCGTGGCACCGGGGTCGCGATGAATGCGATCGTCGTCGCGGTGACGGGCCTGCAGTCGGTCAGCGTGCCGCTAGGCACCGTGCTGCCGGTCGTGCCCAGCGGGTGCACGCTATTGGCGCAGCCGGACCTGCTGACGTTGGCCTCACCGGTCGCCGGCACCGTCGACACGCAGCTGGTGATCCCTGGCACGCCGTCGCTGGCCGGGATCGTGCTGCACCAGCAGCTCGTCGTGCTCGAAGTCGACGCGAGCCTGAACTTCGTGCAGAACACCAGCAGCAACGCGATCGCGGCGACGATCGGCGCATTCTGACCTCGCCGCGCGCCTGCGGCCCGCCGCTCCGGTCCTGACGCTGACGCCGCGCCGCCCGCGCTTCACGCACCCGGCTTCGCCCAGAAGTCGAAGAAGTTGAACCAGTTCAACGGCGCATTCCGCGCGTGGTGCTCGATGCGCGCGGCGTAGCGCTGGACCCATTCCTTCATCGCACCGTCGCGATCCTTGCGCGGCAGGTCGATGCGGTCGGCGAAGCGTTCGCAGTGCAGGTCGTAGCGATTGGGCTCGGTGTAGAGGCCGAACACCAGGTAGACCGGGCAGCGCAGGATCGACGCGAGCAGGAACGGGCCGGCGGCGAACGGCGCGGGCTGGCCGAAGAACTCGGCGAGGACGGTGCGTTCGTTGAGGCCGGTGCGGTCGGCCATCATCGCGACGAATTCGCCGTGCTCGAGGCACTCCTGCACCTTGGTCATCACGCCGACCGGATCGTCGCCGAGGTGCATGACCTTCGCCGCCTTGTGCGGGTCGAGCTGCTCGAGCAGCGCGTTGATCATCTTCGCGTTGGCGAAGTAGCCGAGGATGCGGATCGGGATCTGGTCCTCGAAGCCGCCGGCGCGCATCGCCTCGTAGCTGCCGAGGTGCGCGCCGACCAGCAGCGCGCCGTGGCCGGTCGCGACCTGCTGCACGAGCAGCTCGTGGCCGGTGCGCGTGAAGCGCATGCCCTTGGTGCGATCCTTGAGCAGGAACACGCGGTCGAGCGTGACCTGCGCGAACGTGCGGAGGTGCGCGTAGATGCGCCCGAACGACGGCGGGCTGCCGTCGACGCGCGTCAGCCATGCGCGCGACGTGCGCACCGAGCGGCGGTCGAACAGGCGATACCACAGCGCGACCAGCGAGACGATCGGCCGCGTCAGGCGCCGGCCGAACAGCGTCGCCCACCAGAACGCGGCGCGGATGCCGAACAGCGTGCCGCGTTCGGTCTTGTTGAGCCACGTGACGGGTTCCTTCACGGCGTCCTCCGGCGGCGGAACGGTCGCAGGAACCAGTCGGTGCAGATGCCGGTGCAGATGCGGCTGTGCATCAGGCTGAGGCGCAGGTTGTCGCGGAACGGCTGGAAGTGCGAGACGCCGCCTTCGTCGCGCGAGAGGTAGCGCACGCGGACCGGCAGGTTGACGACCGGCACGCCCATCCGCGCCATGCGGACGACGATCTCGACGTCGAAGTCCATGCGGTCGCCGCGCGTGCGGCTGCGCAGGGCGGCGTCGAGCGGGTAGATGCGGCAACCGATCATCGCGTCGCGCACCAGGCCCTTGCGGCCGACCTCGAGGTCGACCCAGAACGTCGTCACGCGCCGCGCCGCGAGCCGCGCCTTGGGCACCGAGGCGTCGTATTCGGGGTAGCCGAGCACGAGCGCTGCGGGGTTCTGCTCGGCGGCGGCGAGGAACGCGGGTATGCAGGCGAGGTCGTGCTGGCCGTCGGCGTCGACCTGGAAGACGTGCGTGAAGCCGGCCTCGGCCGCGGCGGCGAACCCGGCCTTGACGGCACCGCCCTTGCCGCGGTTCTGCGGCAGGCGGACGAGCCGCGCGCGCCCGTCCTTCGCCAGCGCGTCGCACGCGGTGCGCCCTTCGGGCCCGCTGCCGTCGTCGACGACGAACACCGTCGCGAAGTGCGGCCGCAGGTTGCCGACGACGGTCGCGATCGTCGCCGGGTTGTCGTAGGTAGGCACGACGGCCGCGATGCGCAGCGTCATGCCTCGCCTGCCTGCGCGCTCGCGCGCAGCGTCGCGCGGCCGACCGAGCAGCGTTCGCCGCCGACGTCGCCGCGCGTGATCGTGAACTCGACGGCGTCGCTGCCGTTCGGCCAGCGCAGCGCGATCGCGATCGCGTCGCCGGGGGCGATGCGTGCGAGGAACTTGAGGTCCGTGAACGCGCTCGCCGCGACCTTCGCGATGCCGCGGTCGGCGGCCAGGAGCCGCAGGCACGGCAGCACGATCGCGTGCAACTGGCCGACGCCGCTGAGCACCGGGTAGGTGGGGAAGTGGCCGGCGAAGGCGAAGAACGCGTGCGGCACCGTGGTCGTGAACAGCGCGCGTTCGCCGTCGTCACCGGCCCGCGCGAACGTCAGGCGCTGCGCCACCGGCGCGCCGTCGGGCAGGCGGCCGTGGCGGTGCAGGATGGTCGCGGCATCGATCTGGCCGTCGGCGTCGCGCGGCAGGACGGTGCGCGCGAGCACC
>CAYMRG010000444.1:1228-4851 GCA_964392555.1 uncultured candidatus Brocadiaceae bacterium | reverse complement strand
GGCGTGTTGCCCGAACTCTCGGCCCATTGCAGCGGCGTGTGACCGCTCGCATCGGTCCGCGTCGCATCCGCGCCCGCGGCGAGCAGCCGGTCGACGACCTCACTGTGGCCGTGCTCGACCTTGGCGGCCATCGCGAGCGCCGTCATGCCGTCGCCGTCGACCTCGTCGACCCGCGCGCCGGCCCCCAGCAGCAGCTCGATGAGTGCCGCCTCGCCATCGTAGGCGGCCAGCATCAGGGGAGTCTGGCCGTCGAAGCGGCTGTGCACACTGGCGCCGGCGTCGAGCAGGCGGCCGGCGATGTCCAGGTAGTGGCGGAACGTCGCATGCAGCAGCGCGGTCGCCCCCATCTTGTCGGCCACGTCGACGGCCGCGCCGGCCCGCAACAACCGTTCGACCTTTCCTGGCTCGCCGGTGCGGACGGCCTGGATCAGCGCCGTGCAGCCGTCCTGGTTCGCCACCTGCACATCGGCGCCCCGGTCGAGCAACAGCTCCACCGAACGCGCCGCGCCCGAGTACCAGCTGGCGAGGATCAGCGGCGTGTTGCCGGCCGCCGACGTCGCCCGTGCGTCGGCACCCCGTTCGAGCAACAGCTCGACCTTGTCGGCATCGTGCACCGCCAGCATCAGCGGCGTCGTCTCACCCGGCCCCCGCGCAGCCACGGCGCCGCCGTCGTCGAGAGCGCGCCGCAGATCGGCGAGCGAGCCGAACGCCGCCGCGCGGTGCACCGGTTGCATGCCGGCGCGTTCGGCGAGCGTGTTCGCGTTGCTGCGAGCCGGGCGCGGTCCATGGAAAACGACCGAAGGGCGCGGGTCGATCGCCGCGCTCAGGGCCATGGTCGCCCATGCCGTCGCCGCGCACGAGATGAACTGGTCTTCGCCGTGCGGAAAGCCGGTTTCGAAGTACCGCAGGCCTGGCGCTCGGCGACGCGTGACGACGTGCCACGAACCATCGGGCTGCCGCGTGCGCAGCAGGAAGGCGATGCCGCGCTGGAACGCCGGATCGCCGGTGTCGAGACCGCCGACCTGCTGCAGCACCGTCAGCGCCTGACCGGTCGCGTAGGCATCGCTGCCGCGCGAAGCGATCTGGGCCCAGCCGCCATCGACGCACTGCGAATGCAGCAGGTCGGCCGCAGCCGCCTGCACGGTCGCGCCATCGGCGCCACTCCACGCAAGACCCAGCAGCCGCATCGTGCGGTCCTCGTTGTCGCGCGGTTCGCTGCGCGTGAGCCATTCGCGCACCTGGCGAATGCGCTGTCGCATCTCCTCGGCACGACCTTCGGGGCCGTAGAGCGCGAGCACGCGGGTCACGAAGGCCGCCGGGGTGAACGGGCTCGCTTCGAGCGGCGGCCGCCAGCTCTCGGACCCGAAGCCGCCCGACGCCCCCTGGTTGCCGGCGAGGGCATAGGCGACCACATCGGTCAGGTCACTGCCCGGCGTGCCAGCCGCGGCCAACGCCACGAGCCGGTAACCCTGGCCGAACGAATAGTTGATGCCGGCATCGGCCTGCAGGCACCGGGCGTATTCCGCGGCGGACTCGTGCGCGACCTTCGCCACCTGCTCGCGCAGGAGGCCCACATCGATCGCCAAGCCGCGTTCGCGGGCGAACGTCAGGGCCATGATGCCGAGCGCCTGGTGGTGGCACGACGTGCAGGTCGACTCCTCGGTCCAGGTGTGCATGCTCGCCTGCAGCAACGGCAGCGTCGGCGACAGGGCCGCGCGCAACTCGGCCTCGGCAACCACGGTGGCGGGAGCGGCGCCGAACGCGCAGGCGGCACCGAGAAAGAGTGCCGCCAAGATGACCGAGCCGACCGAGGACGACGATTCTGGTATGCGGCAGGACATGCCACGGGCTCTCGGAGAGGACGACTGGCACTGCGCGCCGGTGCGGGCGTCGCGCGCGCCGTGACCACGCAATCAGCCGATCACGAGCTGCAGACCGTTGCTGAGCGAGAAGCCCTGCACGGCGCCGGCGTCGAGGAACGCGGCCTGGAACCAGAACGGCGCACCGACCAGCGCCGGATCGTTGATCTGCAGCGGCAGGTTGACGGAGCCGGCGCCTGGTACGCCGACCGCGCCATTGGCGGCGATCGTCAGCAGCGCGTCGATCGGCGCGACCAGCAGCGAGCCGCCGAACAGCGGCACGCTGGCGGGCGCCGAGCCGAGCGCCAGCAGGCCGAGGCCACCACCGATCGCCGCGTTGACGGCGAGGCTGAACGGCACGCCGAGGTCCGGGCAGCCGGTGGCGCCGAGCGTCGGCACGACCTGCCCGGTGCCCGCAAGGCCGGTGCCGTAGACATAGCCCGCGCCATGGCAGCTCGGGCCGTTGCGGTCGATCTGCCAGAGGTTCTCGACAGGGCTGAAGCCACTCGTGCCGTCCGACACCGGCAGGTTGGTCGGGATCACCACGCCGACGCCCGCCGTGCCCGGGGCGTAGCGGCGCAGCACGTTGCTGGCATCGTCGAGGACGACCGCCGCGCCGATCCGCCCGCTGTAGACGGCGCCGTCGAGGTCGAACACGCTCGGCGACGCGTAGCTGCCGATCGCCAGCGTCACCGGATCGAACGTCGCCAGCAGGGCGAGGTTGCCGAACGGCGCGCCGCTGGCGATGTTGAGCAGCACCTGCCCGCCGGGCAGGTAGTCCATGCTCATCAGCTCCTGGTTGTTGGTCGCGATCGTCGCGCAGGTCACCGGCCCGGCGACCCGGCTGCCGTCCTGCGACAGCGGCAGGCGGAAGATGCTGCAGCCGTTCGGCGAGCAGTCGTTGGTCGACCACCAGCCCGAGGTCGTCGCGAGCAACGCGTTGCTCGCCGGATGGTAGAGCAGGTGTTCGACCGGGAACGGCAACGCGGCCGTGCCGGTCGCATCGAGCAGGTCGTGGGCCTGGTTGGATGCGTCCAGGTACTGGATCGTCGAGCTGTTGGCCTGCTGGAAGAAGATGCGGCCGTCACCGGCCGAGCAGAGCCCGTGCACGCTGCCTTGCGGGATTGCGGCGAGCGCCGCCGGCGAACCGCTCGCCGGCACCTGCCAGACCCGCCCGAGCCAATACGGGTCCGGCGACAACGACACGTTCAGCAGCAGCGCGTCGCGGTAGCTGTCGTAGACGGCGTTGCCGGCCCCGCCGGCCGGGTAGTTGGCGACCAGCAGCACACTCGTGTTGCCGGTCTCGGGATCGACCCGCAGATAGTGGCACCCGCCGCTGCCGGACACGAAGCGGATGATCAGGTCCCCGTCCTGCCATTGGGCGAGAGCAGGGGCGACGAACACGGTCGAGAGGATCGCGGAGCGTAGGAACCTGCTGTTCATGGGCGTGTCACCCAGTGAGCAGCGACACCGCGGCCAGATCCGTTCGCGCCGCTTCAGCTGCGGCGCTTGCCAGCCGGCGCGAGGCGCACGAGCAGGCAGGCCGGCGACAGCGGGAACTTCAGGTTCGGCTTGCCGCCGACCAGGTGCGGCCCGACGTCGAGCGGCAGGTGGCCGTAGGGCGCCAGGATCGCGCGCACTTCGTCGAGCCACTTGCCGACCGCCGGCTCCTTGGCGTCGATGCCGAGCCGCTGCTGCGCGCGCAGCGTCGACTTGTCCGAGAAGCACAGCTCCTCGACCGTCAGCAGGTTGGCCAGGAACGCC
>CAYMRG010000444.1:0-1218 GCA_964392555.1 uncultured candidatus Brocadiaceae bacterium | reverse complement strand
GCCTGGATGCGCTGGAAGAACGTGTTGCGGTCGCTGATGCCCGCCTCGCGCAGGAACGCCAGGTTGACGCCGTTCTGGTCGTTGTAGATCTGCGCGACCGAGTCGCGGACCGCGAGGCAGCGGTCGAACAGGTTCGGGATCGCCAGGTCGCGCAGCAGGTCCTCGACCTCGAACGCCTCGGTGACGCGGAACTCGTTACGATCGACGAAACTCTCGCCGATGCGGCGGCGCGCCTCCTGGCCGTAGCCGCACGGCAGGCCATCGGCGAAGTAGATGTGCAGCATCGCCTCGACCAGGTCGAGCTGCGGCCGCGGCTCGCCGCCATCCGCCTTCTGGCCGTCTGCGACCGGTCCTTCTGCGACCGGTCCTTCTGCGACCGGTCCTTCTGCGACGGGTCCTCTCGAGACACTCGGCACCGGCAGGACGGCCAGCACGGCTTTCAGCTCGGCCAGCGACGCCTGCAGGTTGGCCGGCGTCGGCGCCAACGGTTCGCGGGGATCCGGCGGCGCGTCGGCGACCTTCGGGTCTTTGGACTTCTTCTTCGCGGTCACGGCGAAAGCTTCCAAGCAGCGAGCGACTTCGTCCGTTTACGCCGACGCACGCCGATGCGGACGACACCGCACGGACATCGCGGCACCGTCCCCGTTCGGCGGGACACCCGGGACAGCCCTACTTCTTGGGGGCAGCAGCGCGCGCAGCCTTCTCGGCGCGACGCTGCGCCTTGGGCTTGCGCACCTTCTTCTTCGGCGGCGTCCAGGGCGCGACCTTGCCCTTGCTCTTCTTGCGCTCGCGCTTCTTCGGCGTCGGCACCGTGAGCCCGGACTTCTCGATCATCGTCGCGACCGTCGCCGACGGCTCGTTGCCGCAGACCAACATCGTCCGCCAGGACGGCCGCCGCGGCGTGCTGATGAGCGTGCTCAAGGCGGGCGACGCCTCGACGCTGGACGTCGTCGCCGGGATCCGCACCGCGCTGCAGCGCGCGATGCAGACGCTGCCGCCCAACCTCAAGGTCGCGCAGTTCGCCGACCAGTCGAGCTTCGTCGCCTCGGCGGTGCTGGGCGTGGTGCGCGAGACGCTGATCGCCACCGGCCTCACCGCCCTGATGATCCTGATCTTCCTCGGCAGCTGGCGCAGCACCGTCATCATCGCGATCTCCATCCCGCTCTCGATCCTGGGCTCGATCATCGTGCTCGGGCTGACCGGCGAGACGATCAACAT
>CAYMRG010000443.1:0-4859 GCA_964392555.1 uncultured candidatus Brocadiaceae bacterium | reverse complement strand
TACTACTCCCGCTCGCCGACGGCGAATCCGCTCGCCACGCGAGGCAACGCGGGAGCAGTAGATCAGGTGCCCGTCGGGCGTCGCGGCGCTGCCGGTTGGGCGACGCGCAGGCGGCGCAGCAGCGCGCGCTTCTTGCTGTGGTGGGCCTGCATGCGGGCGAGCACGCCGCCGAGGAACGCGACGGTCGGCGCGATGTGCGGACCCTTGTTCAGCATCACGCATTCGGCGGCGACGCCCATCGCCGCGTCGGTGACCTCGGCGCGCGACGGCATGCCGGTGCGCGCCATCGAATCGAGCACCTGCGTCGCCCAGACGACCGGCACGTGCGCCGCCTCGCACAGCCACAGGATCTCCTCCTGCACCTCGGCGAGCCGCGCGTAGCCGACCTCGACCGCGAGGTCGCCGCGCGCGACCATGACGCCGAACGGGGGGCCTTCGAGCGCCGCGAACAGCAGCTCGGGCAACCGTTCGAAGGCGCGCGCGGTCTCGATCTTGAGCTGGATGCCGAGGTGGGGGCGGCCGCGCGCGGCCAGCTCGGCGCGCAGCTGGCGGACGTCGTCGGGCGTCTGCACGAACGACATGCCGACGAGGTCCGCGTGGCGCGCGACCCAGTCGAGCAGCGCCCGATCGGTCTCGCCGAGCGCCGGCGCCCGCAGTTCGGTGTCGGGCAGGTTGATGCCCTTCTCGGCGCGCAGGCGGCCGCCCTTCGGCGGCACGGCGTCGATGCGGACGGTCAGCGCCGCGCCTTCGTTCGCCAGCACGGTTCCGGCGATCTTGCCGTCGTCGAACAGGATGCGCTGGCCGGCGGCGACCGCGGCGAACACCTCCGGCATGGAACAGGCGATCCGCGCCGGCTGCGCGCCGGTCGCCGGCGCCCCGACGGTCTGGTCCCGCGTCACGAGCAGGAGGTCGCCGACGGCCAGCTCGAACGCCAGCGGCACGTTCGGCAGTTCGCCGATCGCGGTCGCGCACAGCTCGGTGATGCCGCGCTGCAACGACACGCGGCAGCCGGTGCCGAGGTAGGACGTCTGGTCGGTCGACGTGACGAGGCGGCGGTCGGCGACGTTCGTGACGGTGAAGGTGCGTTCGCGGTCGCGCGTGTCGACGACGAGCAGCTCGTCGCCGGGCGCCGCGATCCGGGCCAGCGGCTCGGCCAGCGGGATCCGCGGCGCGCCGTCGTCCGCGCCCCTCGCCGGCGGGCAACCAGGATCGGTGAAGGTGACGGTCCGCGGCTGCTCGACGCGGCCGAGGGGATCGCGCTGCGGCCGGATGCGCACCACGCGGGGGCCCGGTGCGAGACCGCCGGTGCGCAGCTTGGGGCCGGGCAGGTCGGCGACGATGCGGCAGCTGCGGCCCATCGCCGCCGCCGTCTCGCGAACGAGGTCGGCGAGCGCGCTCCATGCCGGCTCGTCGTCGTGGGCGAGGTTGATGCGCGCGACGTCCATGCCGGCGGCCAGCAGCGCGCGGATCGTGTCGGGCAGCTGCGCCGCATCGCCCGGCAGCGTGACCATGATGCGCGTGCCGCGGTCGGGCGGTGCCGGGCCGAACAGCTCATTGGCGCGCGCGGCCAGCAGTTCGTCGGCGGCGTCGGCGCCGAGCGCGCCGGGGTGGTGTTCGGCCGCGTGCGGCAGCGCGCCGAGCAGCCCGAGCAGGCACATGCGCACGCCGGCCAGCGTCTCGCGCACGCAGCCCTCCATGCGCCCCAGCGACGACAGCGACAGCAGCCGCAGCTCCGCCTGCAATTCGCGCAGATCGTGATCGCGAACGGTCAGGTACGCCGCGAGGTTGCTCGCGCTGGCGTGGCGGTCGCGCGGCACCGCCGCGATCGCCGGTGCGCGTTCGGCGACCCCGAGATCGATCTCGCCGAGCAAGGCCTCGATGGTGGCGAGAACGCGGCGGAGGCGGTCGGGATCGTAGCGGCGCGGCATGGCCGGGATCGTCGGCGCCCGTTCGCGCCGTCCGCCAAGGCCGTGTGAAGGGACGGCGTGGGTCAGCCGCTGACGGCGTAGAAGAATCGGCCGCCCCATTCGTGCAGCGCGATGCACGTGTCGCGCAGGCCGGTCCAGCTCGGCAGGCAGTTGGTCCAGCTCTCGAACACCGGCGAACGGAACGCGGTCGGCGCGGCGATCGGCGTGATGCCGGCGGCGCGGAAGCAGGCCATCGCGCGCGGCATGTGGAACGCGCTCGACACCAGCAGCACGGTCGTGACACCGGCCGGCTTCAGCAGCTCGGCCGAGCAGCGCGCATTCTCGCGGGTGTCCGCCGACTTGCCCTCGACCCACTTCACCGGCACGCCGAGCTCGTTCTTCGCCGCGTCGGCCATCATGTCCGCCAGCGACCGCAGATCGCGCCCCGGGATGCCGCCGCTGACCAGCAACGGCAGGCCGGTGCGCCGCTGCAGCGCCGCGCCGTACCGCAGCCGCTGCATCGTCATCGGCCCGATCACCGCGCCGCCGTACTCGCGGCCGAAGCGATCGGCCTCGGCACTGAGCACGACGATCGCCTGCGCCTTCGGCAGCTCGCCGCTGGCGGCCAGCGCCGGTTCGCCTTCGAGCGAGTGCAGCAGCAGCCCGCCGACCAGCGGCGTGCTCGCCAGGTAGAGCCAGGCGACGCCGGCGATCTGCAGGCTGCGGCCGAGGCGCCGCCAGCGGCGCACCAAGAGGCAACCGAGCAGGAACAGCCACAGCGACGAGGCCGGCGGCAGCAGCAGCGTCTCGATGAGATGACGGGACATCGGCGCGAGCATACGGACCGCTTCGCCGGCGGCGAGCACGCCGGATTTGCGATGTCGACGCCGCCGCGTCTGCGGTATGCATCGCGCCGTGAACCTGCCGAACCGGGTCTCGCTGACGGCGCTGCTGCGCGAACTCGGGCCGCTGCGGCCGATCGCCGGCTACGTCGCGGTGGCGTCGCTGGTCGGTTCGCTGGGGCTGGTCGCGGCTTTGCCGTGCGTCGCGCGCTGGCTCGGCGACGATGCCGCCGGCGTGCTGCTGGCGACGCTGGCGATCGCGGTTGCGATCGCCGGCGCGTTCGCGATCCCGAGCGTGCTCGGCTTCGCGGCGGGATGGTGCTGCGGCGGTGTGCCGGGAGGGGTGGCCGCGGTCGCCGGTGGCGCATTCGGTGCGGTGCTCGGCCAGCGGCTGGTCTGGGCGAGGCTCGATGCGGCGCGGCTCGCGTGGATGCGCGAACGGCCGCGCGCGCTGCTGGTGCGGCGGCTGTGCGGCGATGGCGCGCTCGGCGTGGCGCGGCTCCGTTGGGCGAGCCGCTGGCCGAACGCGGTCGTCAACCTGCTGTTCGCGGTCAACGGCGTACCGGCGCGGCACGTGCTGCCCGGCAGCGCCCTCGGCGCGTTGCCTGCCGCGGCCCTCGCGGCCGGGCTGGGTGCGGCCTGGCGCCGCTGGCGCGAGAGCGGCGCCGTGCCGTCGGCCGGCGCCTGGTGCGCGGCCGCAGGCGCCGCGCTGCTCACCGCCTGGCTGGCGGTGTGGTCACGCCGCGCGGTGCGCGCGGCGGCCGATCATCCGATCACCTGATCACTTGCCGGTCTTCTCGGTCTTGGCGTCGCCGGCCGCGGCCGGGAGCTTCGCCGCCGCGACCAGCTCGTGCTTGCCCCAGGCGATCGTGAACGTGCCCTGCGCCGGGTTCTTCTCGTCGCCCTTCAGCGTCATCGTCATCTTGTCGACGACGGCGGCAGCGGTGCCCTTCTTCAGCTCGAGCGGCACCGAGATCGTCGGCTGCCAGGTCTGCGGGCCGAACGGCACGAGCTTCTGCTTCATCGCCTGCGAGGCGTCGAGCAGCGCGAGGGTGAACTTGCCGTCCTTGTCACAGGCGAGGCCACAGATGTACTCGCCGGCCGGGATCATGACGCCGTTGAGCTCGACGTCGGTGTTCGCCGACCAGGTCGTCCACCAGTCCTTGCCGAGGCGCAGCAGCTTGCCCTTCAGCTTGTCGAGCATGCCGTCGTACTCCTCCTTCCACTCGGGCTGGCCGTGCGTGACGCAGACGCCGGCCATGAGGTTCTCGCCGAACAGGATCATCGTGGTCGCGGCGCGGGTGCCGTTGCCGCCGAAGACCTGGACCTTCTGGGCGGTGGCGGGGAGGGCGAGGCAGAGGGCCGCGAGCGCGGCGGTGAGGGTCGGGAATCGCATCGTGATACTTGGAGTGAGGGGTTTGCGAGCTCGGAGTGGCGCGGAACGCTACGCCCGCGCCGCCGCCGCGCAAGGGACGGGTTCTACGCGGGAGGTCGACGAAGGAGCCCGCGCAATTCCGCCAGGACCAGATCGATCTCCTCGGCCGTGTTGTAGTGGAGCAGTCCCAGCCGCAGCACGCCGTCCGGTTCGAGACCCAGCGCGGTCGTCAACGCCAGCGCGTAGCTGTTGCCGGCCCAGCAGTTGATGTGCCGTTCGGCAAGCGCCCGGGCGAGCGGCTGGGGGCGCCAGCGCTCGTGGGTGAACGACACCGTCGGACAGCGTTCGGCGACGCGGGCCGGTTCGGCGATGCCGACGATGCGCACGCCGGGCAACTCGGCGAGGCCGGCCAGCAGGCGGGCGCAGAGGTCGCGTTCGTGCCGGGCGATCACGGCGAACGCGTCGTCGAGCGCGGTCGCGAGGTCGGCGTCGGCGGCGCCGTGCGTGCGGCCGAGCGCGGCGAGCTCGGCGATCGCGGCCTGTGTGCCGGCGATGGCCTCGAAGTTGGCGGTGCCGGTCTGCCATTTCTCGGCGCCGTGGTCCGCCGCCGGTCGGACCTTGTCCGCGGTCAGCGACTCGAGCAGCGCGCGGCGCGCCCACAGGATGCCGGCGTGCGGGCCGACGAAATTGTAGGCGCTGCAGACGAGTGCGTCGCAGCCGCTGCGGCGCACCGCG